>NZ_JBFJYW010000255.1:0-5510 GCF_041622395.1 Pontiella sp.
ACCACCAACCCCGGCGGCTTGCTGAGCACGATGACCGATTCGTCCTCGAAAAGGATGTTCAGCGGAATATGCTCGGGGATCGCCGCAACGGGCGCTCGGGGCGGGACGGTCCAGGCCACCGCATCGCCCGCCTTGAGCTTTTGGTTCGGCTTGCAGGCCGCGCCATTCACGGTAACCAGCCCATCCTGAATCAGCGCCTTCCAGGCCGAGCGCGAAACCGAGGGCTCCGCCGCCGCCAGATACGCGTCCAACCGGCTCATCGCAGAACCGGCATCGACTACTAATGAATGTTGATTCAAAATTCCATTACCCCCAAGATGACCCGGCATACTGAGGAGCCACCCATGAACATTCAAGCAGAACTCATTTCGATCGGCAACGAGCTGCTCAGCGGCCGCACGCTCAACACGCACGGACGCGATCTGGGCCACGCGCTTTCGGCCATCGGCCTGCGGCTGATGCGCGACACCACGATCCCGGACGAAATCGGAACCATCGGCGACGCGATCGAAGACGCCCTTCGCCGCGTCGATCTCGTGTTCGTCAGCGGCGGGCTCGGCCCGACGGTCGACGACATTACCCGCGACGCCCTCGCCAAGCTGCTCGATCAGAAAACCGTACTTCATCAGCCGACCGTTGAAATCATGACCGAGCGCTATGCCGCCCGCGGCCGCAAGATGACGCTGGCCGCAACGCGGCAGGCGCTGATACTTGAAACCGCCGAAGCACTTCCCAACTCGGTCGGGGCCGCGCCCGGGCAGCGGATCGCGCCCTGCGCAGGGAAAACCCTGTTTGTGCTGCCCGGCCCGCCCAACGAATTCAACGCCATTCTCAACGAAGAGATCGTTCCTTGGCTGAAAAAGGAATTTTCCGGCGCCCGCCCCCTGTTCGTGCGCATCATCCACACCCAGGGCATCGGCGAATCCGATATCGTAACCATTTTGGAAGAGGCCGCCTTTCAGCCCGAAGGGGTCGAGCTGGGATTCTACCCCGCCATGGGCAAAGTCGAGATCCGCCTGACCGCCCGTCCCGACCTGAAAGGCCAGGTTGCCGAGGCGGAACAGACTTTGCGCCGCCTGCTTGCCGACTTCCTCGACCGCGATTGAGCGCCCACCCTCGACAACGGCCGGCATTTTACCTATTGACATATGCTATTATTTGCATATGTTAATCCGCATGACGACGAAACCGACCGATTGTGCATTGGACAAAATGGCCCCGGAGTTTGTGGAACAGGCGGCCGAGATGCTGAAACTGCTGGCCCACCCGGTGCGGCTACGCATCGTGGATGCGCTCAATTCGCTGGGCGATATGCCGGTGGGCACCCTCACGGAACGTCTCGGGATCGCCCAGGCGGCGACTTCGAAGCACCTGAACCAGATGCGGCGCGTGGGCCTGCTGAAGGCGCAGCGGCGCGGCAAGGAGGTTTGGTATTCGCTGGCCGACGACCGCCCGATCGCCCTGCTCAACTGTCTTTGTAATTGTTGCGACAGAAATGGATAGACATTAACACGGGCTGCTCTATAAGGTTTTTACGCTTTTGGCGGAGTCCAACTTAAAAGGTAGAAGAATGAAACGTTTGAGAATGACATCGTTCAGTATCCGCTTCCCTTGGATCGTCATGGCCGTGGCCGTGGCGGTGACCGTGTTTTTCGGCACGCAATTCCCGAAGGTCTCGTTCGACAACGATCCCGAGAACATGCTGGCCGAGGACGAATACATCCGCGTGTTCCACAACGAGGTGAAGGCCCGCTACAATCTGTACGACTTCGTGATTGTCGGCATCGTGAACGAGACGAATCCCGACGGCATCTTCAATGTCGAGACCCTCGGCAAGATCGATTCGCTGACCCGCGAGCTGATCAGCCTGCATCGGAACGCCGACGGCAAACCGGAAGTGATGCGCGACGGGCAGCCCTACGCCCCCGCCCTCGAATCCGACAGCGCCTGGGAGCGCGGGCTGGCCAAGGTGTTCGGCAACGACGTCAACCGGCTGTTTGCCGAAGACGGCTCCTCCGCGATCATCGCGCCGGAAATCATCAGCCCCAGCGTCGTCGACAACATCAAGCAGGCCGACCGCGGCCAACTGGCCATCCAATACCTGATGGAAGAGGCGCCGGCCACCCGCGAGCAGGCGCTGGCCATCAAGCACGACGCCATGAACAATCCGCTCTACAAGGGCACGCTCGTCTCCGAGGACGGCAAGGCGATCGCGCTCTACATCCCGATCCAGGAAAAGACCTATTCCTACAACGTCGCCAACCTGATCGAAACCCTGACGGCCGGCTGGGGCGATGCCGACCAGGTCTACGTCACGGGGCAGCCCGTGGCGCAGGACACCTTCGGCGTGGAAATGCTGGTGCAGATGGCCTCCTCCGCCCCGCTGGCCGGACTCGCCATCTTCCTGCTGCTGCTCTTTTTCTTCCGCCGTCTCTCGCTGATCATCGCCCCGATGCTGGTGGCCGTCATCAGCGTGGTCGCCGCCATGGGGCTGCTGATCGGCCTGGGATTCGACGTGCATATCATGAGCTCGATGATCGCGATCTTCCTGATGCCGATCTCGGTGGCCGATTCGGTGCATATCCTCAGCGAATTTTTCGATTCCTATCATAAATTCCGCGACAAGGCGGAAACGATCAAACATGTGGTCGGGCATCTGTTCATGCCGATGCTCTACACTTCGCTCACGACCATCGCGGGTTTCGCCTCGCTGGCCACGACGCCGATTCCGCCCGTGCGGGTCTTCGGCCTGCACGTCGCCTTCGGCGTCGCGCTCGCCTGGTTGCTGACGATGACGTTCGTCCCCGCCTACATCATGCTGTTTGTCCGCACCAAGTCCCTCGAAGGCGTCTGCCACGTGCAGGATCAGGACAGTTGCGAAACGAAACGGTCCCGCCTGGACAATGGCCTGCACTGGCTCGGCGGCTTTTCCTTCCTGCGCTGGAAACTGATCCTGGCGCTCACCCTGGCCGTGCTGGCGGTCTCGGTCGTCGGCATCTCTAAAATCAAGGTGAACGACAATCCGGTGAAATGGTTCACGCAGAACCACCGCATCCGCGTGGCCGACCGCGTGCTCAACGACCACTTCGGCGGCACCTACACCGCCTACCTCACGCTCAAGCCCGCGCAAATCACGACGCCGACCTGCGCCGAGCGGATCGAGAGGATGCGCAACGCGGCCCAGGAACGCTTCAGCGATAGCCTGCCCGATGCCGCGGCCACCTTCCTCGCGATTCTCGACGAGACCAACAGCAAATTCCAGGCGCTCCAGGATGCCGATATCGAGCGCTGCTTCGTTGATCTGGTCGAGACGGCGCGCGGGCTCGACGAGCAGGTGTCCGGCGCCTGGAACGCGCTCGGC
This sequence comes from Pontiella sp., assembly GCF_041622395.1. Taxonomy (NCBI): domain Bacteria; kingdom Pseudomonadati; phylum Kiritimatiellota; class Kiritimatiellia; order Kiritimatiellales; family Pontiellaceae; genus Pontiella; species Pontiella sp. The sequence continues at coordinate 3,362 of NZ_JBFJYW010000255.1, forward strand.
GACGAAATCAACTATCTCAATCCCGAGGGGCTGACCTACGCCAAACTGACCGCCGCCATCGCGAATGTCGGCGACGAAGCCACGCGCAAGGTTTTGGCCGGGCGCATGAAGGCGCACGAAAATCTGGACGGCGAAGCGCTGCAGAACAAGGCGCTCGACATCGTCGATGAATATGCCGCGCTGTCGTTCGAGGACTTTCTTTTCGAAGCCCGGGCGGATGCCGCCGCGCCGGCCTTCAAGCGGCCGGAACTGCTCGCCTATGTCGAATCCTTGCAGGCGTTCATGCAGACGGTTGAGGGCATCGGCAAATCGAGTTCGGCCGTGGATTCGCTCAAGAAGGCGAACTATGAGCTGAACTATATCGCGGAAGCCCCCGCCGACCGCAACGCGGAGTTCAACTCCATTCCGCCGACCCCGTCCGCCGTCGGCCAGGTCTTTGCCCAGCTCGAAGGCATGAAGAAGAAGGACAGCCTGTTCCACCTCGTTACGAAGGACTACAACGAAGTCAATGTCTGGGTCCAGCTCAAGAGCGGCGACAACACCGACATGGTTGCGGTGGTCGAGCAGATCGAGGATTGGATGGCCGCGAACCCGCCGCCGGTCGAGCTGGACGTGGGCTGGGCGGGGCTGACCTACCTCAATGTCGTCTGGCAGGATAAAATGGTGGCCGGCATGCTCAACTCGCTGCTGAGCTCCTTCGTCGTCGTGCTGATCATGATGATGGTGCTGTTCCGCTCGCCGCTCTTCGGCCTGCTGGCGATGCTGCCGCTGACCGTGACGATCACCTTCATCTACGGGCTGATCGGCTGGGTGGGCAAGGATTACGACATGCCCGTCGCCGTGCTCTCCTCGCTGACGCTGGGCCTGAGCGTCGATTTCGCGATCCACTTCCTCGAACGCTCGCGCGAGCTGACCCAAAAGTTCGGCGGCTGGCAGGAGGCGATCCGGCACATGTTCAAGGAACCGGCCATGGCGATCAGCCGCAACGCGATCATCATCTCGGTCGGTTTCACGCCGCTGCTGTTCGCGCCGCTGGTGCCCTACAAGACGGTCGGCTTCTTCCTCGCCACCATCATGGCGGTATCGTGGCTCGCCACCCTCTTTATTCTCGCCGCCCTCATCACCGGTTTGCAGAAATATTTATTCAACCACAAAGACACCAAGGACTCGGAGGAAGAGGCTTAGGGTCCTTCGTGCCTTAAGCGAAGCGAGTGGTTTAAATACAGGAGAATGGAAATGAAAAAGTTGATTGCAGCAATCGCAACAGTGGCCGTGGTATCGAGTGTCTACGCGGAAATGACCGTAAACGAAATCGTGAACAAGGCGAACGAGGCTTCGTACTATGCGGGCAACGATGGAAGCGCCAGCGTCGAAATGAAGATCGTCGACAAGTCCGGCTCCGAGCGCACCCGCGAATTTTCGCTGCTGCGCATGAACGTGGACGGCGGCAACCAGAAGTTCTATGTCTACTTCAAGAAACCCGCCGACCTCTACAAACAGGTGTTCCTCGTCTGGAAGGAAACCGGCGAAGGCAAAAACGATTCGCGCTGGATGTGGCTGCCCGCGCTCAACCTCAAGCGCGAAATCGCCCCCGGCGACAAGCGCACCTCGTTCGTCGGATCGGACTTCGTCTACGAGGACGTCTCGGGCCGCAACCTGAACGACGACACCCACGAGCTGATCGAAACCACCGAAACGCAGTATGTCGTGAAGAACACGCCGAAGGATCCGGACAGCGTCGAATTTGCCCACTACACCGTCTGGATCGACAAGGATACCTTCCTGCCGCGCAAGGCGGAGTATTTCGACAAGAACGGCAAACACTACCGCACCGTCGAGGCCACCAAGGTCGAAACCATCCAGGGCTTCCCGACCGTCGTCGAGTCGGTCGTCTACGACCTCAACACGGGCGGCAAGACCATCAACACGTTCAGCGAAATCGAGTATGACATCGGCCTCAAGGAAAGCATCTTCACCGAGCGTTTCCTGCGCCGCCCCCCGCGCGAGGTTACGCGGTAATTGACCGCAAGGACGCGAAGAAACAAAGGACAGGTCATGGCTAATTCAAGTTTCAAGTTTCAGGTTTCAAGTTTCATCAGCGCATTGCTCCTGACATCAGGAGCACATGCGCTGGATACCGAACTCCACG
>NZ_JBFJYW010000256.1:0-5491 GCF_041622395.1 Pontiella sp.
CAGCAGAACCGCTTGTTTCGAGGAGGCCACTTGATGGCCTGCGGGGTCGAGCACGACCGACTCCACGGTGGCTTTTTGCGCCTTGGCGGTTCCGTTGTTGAGGGTGGCCGCAACGGCGACGGTTGCCTTGGCGTCATCGATTTCGGGCGTGGTGACGAAGACGCCCCATTGATCGAAGTTGATTTTGTTTTTGGTGATCAGGGTGACGTCGCCGTAGAGGCCGCAGCCGGGGTACCAGCGGGCGTTGGGGGCTTGCGCGTTGTCGACGCGGACCGCCAGCACGTTGTTGCCGGCTTTCAGCGCCGCCGAAATGTCGAAATAGAAGCTGATGTAGCCATAGGGGCGTCCGCCGATCTTCTTGCCGTTCAGCCACACGTCGGTGTTCATGAAGGAGGCGTCGAAGAGCATCAGGTATTGCTTCGCCGGATCGACCTGGTCGATCTGGAAGGTCTTGCGGTACCAGCCCAGTCCGGTCGGCAAATAGCCGCCCTGGCCGCCGCTGGGATTGTCTTTCGAATAGGGGCCCAGGATCGACCAGTCGTGCGGAACCGCAACGGTTTCCCAGCCGGAATCGTCGTAGCCCGGTTCGGCGGCCTGGTCGTCCGCGGAAAGACTGAACTTCCAGTCGAAGGCGAGTTTTTCGGTGCGCGGCACTCCGGATGCCGTCGGGGCCGCCGCCGCCAATAAGGGAGCGATGGCGAGGGTGAGAAGGGCAAGGCCCCATGTTTTCGATTTGCTGCTCATAATCAAATTCCCGTTCATTCTTAAGTCTCGAAATTTACCAATCCCGCCGTTGCGGCGTCTTGTAGGATTTTGGCATGCGTGTGTATCTAAGTAGACGAGCGCAGGAGCGAAATGTGTACAAAAAAAACAGGCTCGGTTCACCCGAGCCTGCTGTTGCTGTGCGGAACGTTCGATTCCTGTGTCGCTTACGGACTATTCCGCCAGTTTGATCCGGTAGAAGGCCTGGGTTGCATCCAGGTCGTCGGAGATGGTGATGTCCGCATCGTTCCCGACGATGCTGGTGACGGTTTGCCAGGCTTCCTCGCCGCCGACGGTCAGGCTTTCGCGCGTCTGGAGCTCGTAGGTTGCGCCGTATTCGCCGTACCACGTGAAGCCGGCGGCGGTGGTGCCGGTCAGCTGCATGCTCACGTTGCCGATTTCCGTTACGCTGGCATTCGGGATGAACGAAACGCTTTCGACCGAGAAGCCGGTGGAGGGCCGCTGCGAGTGGATCGCGAAATAGTATCCCTTGCTCAGGTCGAAGGTGGTGGTCCCCGTGGTCGGAGTCTGCCCATCGATGCTGTAGGTGTAGTTGCCGTCGGCATCCACGGTCAGGGTGGCGGTTCTGCTGGTTCCTGCGGTAATCGTTTGGTCATTGCTCAGGTTGGTCAGCACGCCGCTTTCATCGCCTTCGGTATAGGTGTTCAGGTTCAGGCCCTGGCCGTTGCGGGTGGTGAGGCTGATGCCAAAATAGTTATAGGTCTTGGGGAAGGTGAACGCCCCATCAAGGGCTGCGACGGAGTCCACCAAGCCGAAGCCGGCCGTTTCCGACAGCGTTCCCGGGATCGAATTGATATTGTAGACGACCTCGAGCGAGAAGCCGTTGGCGACCGAGAAGAGGTTTTCCGTGCATACGGCCGAGCGTTCCGCTCCGACGTTGCCGGTGCTGCCGGTCGCGAATACCAACGCGGTGTTGGTGTCGGTTACGCTCAAATAGTTGGCGCTGAAGGTTTTCAGGACCAATCCGCCGCCTTCGCCGGTGTTGACGCCGAGGCCGTCGCCGTCGAACGTGTCGGTATAGCGCGCCGGCGGCGTCACGACTTCGATGTACAACGTGGCGGTGTCCGTGCGGCCGAGATAGTCCGTCACGACGACCGAAAAGCTGTTCAGTCCGGTGTTGGAGGCGGCCGGGGTGCCGCTCAAGGTGCCGTCCGCCGCAACGCTCAGCCAAGTGCCGGCGGTCGCGAGGCTGTAGGTCAGCTCCGATCCGGTGGCGGTGCCGGCGATGGAATCGCTGTAGGCAATTCCTGCCGATGCGGTCGTGTTGGTGAACGAACTGCTCGTGAAGGCGGGCGCAGGCGCATCTTCGAAATCGCCCACGATCTGGATCGCATTGAACATGCCGCGGTTGGCGCTGCTGGCGCCATTGGTGGTGGTTTGCCATTCGCCCAGCACGGTGCCGTCGGTGTGTACGTTCACGCCGCTGAACACGACATAGCTTTGGCCATTGGTGAATCCGGCATCATCTTCGCTCGGAACGCCGCTGCAAAGCTGCCAGTCCGTCCAGCTGGATCCCCCGTCGCCGCTCACGCGGAATTCGGAACCCGCATCGATGTATTCCCATGTGGCGTATAAATAAAGATCAACCGTGGCGCTGGCCAATCCGCCGATCGTGAAACTGTTGGTGGACTCCGCGCCCGGCGTTCCCGAGTTGATCAGGTTGGCGAAGGTGTTGAAAAAACTGGTCGTCGAACCCGTTGTGCTGCCGAAGTTGACCGAAGAAGTCCCGGTAACCTGGAAGCTGGCTCCGGAGCCCGTACCGTCTTCTGTTTTAAGGATTTCGAACAGGTTTTTGCTGGTAACCGCATTCCACGTCACATTGCTGGTTGCTCCGACAACCCCCGGCAACATGTTGGCCACGGGACCTCGGCTCGTGTTTCCCGTCAAATCAACGTTTACAATGGCCGCCTGGGCGGTCCCGAAGGCAAGAAAAGCCGTCAATCCTGCAATAAGCACACTCTTTTTCATTTCCATCTCCTTGGTTGTTTCTCGGTGTAGCCCGATAGCTGTCGACGGAGTTGCCATTACTCCATCTAACCCAACGAAGTTAGAGTATGAAGAGTGCTTTGCCTACCTACCCAATCGGGTGGTTCACGCCGGCGGCGCTCCTCGCAATGGAGAAGCGCCCGATCAGGGAAGACCCCCGATCGCCCGGCGAACCCGGATTGGTTCAGTCGCCTTACAGTTCGACTTGGAAGGCATAGCTGCCGGATGCCAGCAGCAGTTTCGTGCCGGCGGCGGAGTCCAGCTGTTCAACGCCGGCGGCCTGGGCGGCGGGCTGTCCGTTTTCGGTTACGGATGTTGCCGCGGGCAGGTTCAGCACGGCGGTGGCGCCGACCGGGACGCGCAGTTCCAGGGCAACGCGATTGCCGGTGCGCTTCCAGTTGCTGACGACCGGGCCGTGCACCGTGCGGTGCGCGCATTTTACCCAGTCCATGCCTTCCACGAAGCGCGGCTGCAGGTTGATGCGGTCGAAGCCGATCGCATCCGCGGCGGGTTCGATGCCGCCGATCCAGTTGTAGAACCACTGGCTGACCGAGCCGAACATCGGATGGTTGTGGCTGAAGGTGCTGTCGCTGAAGCCCCAGTGCTCCCACAGGGTGGTGGCGCCGCCTTCAAGCATGTGGCCCCAGCCGGGATAATCCTTCTTGTTGACCATGGCATTGACGGTCTCGATCTCGCCCTCGCGGCTCAGGGCATCCAGCATGTAGCAGGTGCCGAAGATGCCGGTCGTCATATGGCCATCGTGCTTTTCGATGTCCTCCAGCAGGCGTGCCAGCGCCTTGGGCCGCACCGATTCGGGCAACATGGCGAGGCGGAGCGCGAACGCTTGCGAATTCTGGAAGCCCGATCCGGCCACGCCCGTGGCCGGGTCGACAAAGTTTTCGACGTAGGTTTGCTTGATGGTTTCGGCGAGCGCGGCGTAATCCTGGGCCTCGGCATCCTTCCCTAGAACGCCGGCGAGGCGGGAAAGCATGCGGGCGGATTCGCAGTAGAGCGGGGTGACCATCGGCGGCGTCTTGTCCTTCTGGATCGCCTCGTGGTCGTGCAGGCCGTTGCGGACGATGTGGTCGGGGGTTTGGCTGCGGACCAGATCGAACCAGCGTTTGCTGACGGCATACTGCTCTTCGATGATCCGGAGGTCGCCGTAGTAGCGGTAGAGCTGGGTCTGCAGCAGCGGGTGCGCCATCGCCCAGCCGACGCCGCAATACTGAATGCCGACGGAAGGCGCGGTGTCGGTCAGCATGCCGTTGGGCAGGGCGCTGTCGGCCCAGTCGCGCGTCGATTTCGGGTAGAAGGCCGACATGTCGTAGTTCATCATGAAGGCGTCGGACGAGGTGACCAAGTCGCCGCCGTAGCCGAAGCGCTCGCGGTGCGGGCAGTCGGACTGGACGCCGAACAGGTTGCTGAGGAAGGTCCACTGCACCATTTCCTGGATGCGGTTGAACAGCTCGTTCGAGCAGCTGAACTCGCCGATCGGCTCGACCGCGGAGTTCATGCGCAGGGCTTCGATGGCGTCCAGCGACGGCTTGGCCGGCAGCCCGGTCAGCTCGACATAGCGGAAGGCGTGGAAGGTGAACTGCGGGGTGTAGGTTTCGCCGCCGCCGCGCGCAATGTAGTGGTCTTCCTGCCAGGCGATCGGCGGTGCGCCGGGAACCTGCGGCTTTCCGTTGCGGTTTTTGATCTGCCCGCAGACGCTCGTCATCGGGTTGAGCGTTCCGTCTTCGTAGACGAGTTCGCCGTAGCGCATTTTAATCTGCGTGCCGGCGGGGACATTGAACTTGAAGCTCGCCCATCCGCCGAAGTTCTGGCCCATGTCGACGATGTAGACGCCCGGGGTCGGCTCGGTGATGGCGACGGGCTTGAACGTGGTGGTCACTTTGATGGCGGCCGCCGGCTGGACCGTCAGTGTGCCTTCGGGGGCGGGGGCGGTTTTGGCAACCGTCCAGCGGCTGTCGTCGAGACCGGGCAGGTTCCAGCCGTCGATGGCTTTGCGCGCATCGACCTTTTCGCCGAGATAGATGTTGTTGCGCAGGATCGGGCCTTCGGTAACCTTCCAGGAGGTGTCGCTGACGACCGATTCGCTCGAACCATCGGCATAGTCGATCTGCAGGCGGGCGATGAACTGCGGCCGACCAACGGGCAGGTTTTCGCGCAGGTTGCGGCGGCCCCACAGGCGCAGGGGCAGGGGATTGTACCAGCCGTTGCCCAGCTCGACGCCCAGGCAGTTCTCCTTGCCGGAAGAAAGCTTTTCGGTTACGTCGTAGGCGGTATAAAAGACGCGTTTGTCGGGGCGGGTCCAGAGCGGGTCGAGCTGTTGGTCGCCGACCTTTTCGCCGTTGATCGACGCCCGGTAGTAGCCCAGCGCGGCGATATAGAGCCGGGCGCTCTTGACCGGGCGAGCCAGCTTGAAGGGCTTGCGGAAGAGCGGCGCCGGATCGTCCTTGAAGAAATCCTCGTCCGTGGTCGGGTTGGCTTTGCCGTCGTTGATCCATTCCGCTTTCCAGTCGGAAGGCTGCATCAGGCCCATTTCCCAGAAGGTCGGCTTCGACCATTCGGAGTCCACGCCCTCGTTGTCCCAAACCTTCACCTTCCAGTAGCAGCGCTGGCCGGAGGCCAACGGGCTCCCCGCATAGACCACGCCCACGCTTTGGTCGGATTCCACGACGCCGCTGTCCCACAGGTCGCCCTGGTTTTCCGCCAGCGC
>NZ_JBFJYW010000257.1:0-5491 GCF_041622395.1 Pontiella sp.
CGGCGGTCGACGACTTTCTGAACCCCACCACCAAGCCAACGCTCTCGCAATGGCTGAAAGGAATAATCGGCAAATGAACGTACACCTGAAAATCATCGTGGATAACCAAGCGGCCGAGGGGCTCGTTGCCGAGCACGGCCTTTCGATGTGGATCGAGGCGGGCGGAAAAAACATCCTGTTCGATGCCGGCCAGGGGGATGCGCTCGAACAGAACGCCGCACGGCTGGGCATCGACCTCAGCCACGCCGATCTATTCGTCCTCAGCCACGGCCACTACGACCATACCGGGGCCGTCGATTTCGTGATGCAGGAGAGCCCGGAGCTTCAGGTCTTCGCCCACCCCGGCATCTTCAAGACGCGCTACAGCATCTATCCCGGCAAGGATGCCAAGGAAATCTCCATGCCTTCGGAGGAGCGGCTGATCGTGGCCAACCTGCCGGATTCGCATCTCCACTGGATCCAGGAACCGACGCAAATCGCACCGGGCGTCTGGCTGACGGGGCCGATCCCGCGGGTCCACCCCCTGGAAGATACGGGCGGGCCGTTCTTCGAGGAACCCGAAGGCACGACGCTCGATCCGATCCACGACGACCAGGCGCTGTGGCTCGAAACCGAGAAGGGCCTACTGGTCGTTTGCGGTTGTTGCCATTCGGGACTGGTCAACACGTTGAACCACATCGCCGCCGCAAGCGGGCACAAGCCCATTTGGGGCATCGTCGGCGGGTTTCACCTCAAGAACGCCTCGGCCGAGCGGCTCGAAGCCACCGCCGCCGCCCTCCGCGAATTCCAGCCGACCTTCTTGGCGCCGTGCCATTGCACGGGCGACGCCGCCATCGACTTTTTCAGACAAAACCTAAAAACCGAAATCAATCCCGGCTATGCGGGTTTTGAAATAAAAACAGACAATTGATTTCAACAGAAGAACGCAAAGCGCGCAAAGCAACCGCCCTTTGCGATCTTGGTGTTGGAAATACCGTAGTTAAGGAGACAACAAATGAGTGAATGTGCAGCACAACCGCAGACCGATCCTGCGGACGACCAGAAGAAGATCAATGCGCGCATGGCGCAGGTGAAACATAAGATTTGCGTCCTGTCGGGCAAGGGCGGCGTCGGCAAGAGCACCGTGGCGGTCAACCTCGCCGCGGCGTTGTCGGACGCCGGCAAAAAGGTCGGCCTGCTCGACGTGGATATCCACGGGCCGAGCGTGCCGACCATGCTCGGGCTCGGCAACACGCCGCTGTCCTACAACGCGGCGTCGGTCGATCCGGTCTATGCCGGCAACCTGAAGGTGATGTCGGTCGGCTTCCTGTCGGAAGACGAAGACAACCCGTTCATCTGGCGCGGCCCGATGAAAATGGGCGTGATCAAGCAGTTCCTCGGCGACGTCGAATGGGGCGAGCTGGACTATCTGATCGTCGACTGCCCGCCCGGCACCGGCGACGAACCGCTCTCGATCTGCCAGCTGATCGAAAATCCCGACGGCGCGGTGATTGTCACGACGCCGCAGCAGGTGGCGGCGGTCGATGTGCGCAAGTCGATCAAGTTTTGCGAAAAGCTGTCGATGCCCGTGCTCGGCATCGTTGAAAACATGAGCGGCTTTGCCTGCCCGAAATGCGGCGAGGTGGTCGATATCTTCCATGCCGGCGGCGGCGAAAAAATGGCGGCCGACTTCGGGATCCCGTTCCTCGGCAAGTTGCCGATCGACCCGGCCATCGGCAAGGCGTGCGACGCCGGCCTGCCGTTCATCCAGAGCCACGCCGCCAGCGAAACCGCGCAACAGCTGCGCGACATCATCAAACCGATTCTCAACCTGCAACCGAATCTTTCAGGCGCGACCGCCGGCTGTACGGGATCGAGCTGTTCCTCCTGCTCCGCTTGCAGTCCCGCCGAAACAAACGAACCCCAAAAGGAAACCGTAACCATGAAAATCGCCATTCCGACCGCCGAAGGCAAACTGTGCATGCATTTTGGCCATTGCCAGGTATTCACGCTTCTGGACGTTGATCCGGAAAACAAAACGATCACCGCCAGCGAAGAGCGGGTTCCGCCGCCGCACGAACCCGGCGTGTTGCCGGCATGGCTGCACGAGCAGGGCGCCAACATGATCATCGCGGGCGGCATGGGCTCGCGCGCCCAGGGGCTTTTCCTCGAACAGAACATCGAGGTCGTTGTCGGAGCCCCCGCCGGCGACCCGAAGGAGGTGGTTGCCGCCTATCTCGCAGGGACGCTCACGACCGGCGCCAACAGCTGCGACCATTAACCTGCACCGTTGTTGCAGTAATTAAGATTAGCGAATTCAGAATGAAGAATGAGTGGCGGGGTCTATCCGCCCCTTTAACCAAACGCGCAACGAGCCCGCCATACTTCATTCTGAAATCTTCATTCGGGAGGCGCCATGAGCATGCTGGCGCAACCTTCCTGAGCCCCTTGTCCAATCGCGTTGGATTCCCGGCGTTTCTTTGCTGTTTAAGCGCGGGAACCGAACTATATTTGCGCCCCTCTTCCACCAAGGATTTATCATGCATGAAGAAATTGTAAAAATGAACGAGCGCTACCAGGCCGAAAGCGCCGTGCTCCAGCAGGTGCGCGATGAAGTGGCGAAGGTCATCATTGGCCAAGAAGATCTGATCGAGGCGCTGCTGCTCGCCCTGCTCTGCAACGGCCATGTGCTGATCGAAGGGATTCCCGGGCTGGCGAAAACACTGGCCGTCACGACGCTTTCGCAGACGCTGCATGCCGACTTCAACCGCATCCAGTTCACGCCCGACCTGCTGCCCGGCGACCTGATCGGGACGATGATGTACAACCCGAAGACCAACGAGTTCACCCCGCACAAGGGGCCGATCTTCGCCAACATCATCCTCGCCGACGAAATCAACCGTTCCCCCGCCAAGGTCCAGAGCGCCCTGCTCGAAGCCATGCAGGAGCACCAGGTTTCGATCGGCGACACGACCTACAAGCTCGACGAACCGTTCCTCGTGCTGGCCACGCAGAACCCGGTCGAGCAGGAAGGCACCTACCACCTGCCCGAAGCGCAGGTCGACCGTTTCATGTTCAAACTCGACGTCGTCTATCCCTCCAAGGAAGAGGAGCACCGCATCCTCAAGCGCATGGGCAAGACCGCCGTCGATCTCACCGTCAACGCCGTCATGCAAGTCGCCGACATCAACCGCCTGCGCAAAATGGTCGACGACGTCTACATGGATGAAAAGCTCGAGCACTACATTCTCGACCTCGTGCAAGCCACCCGGAACCCGGCCCACTTCGGCCTCGATTGCGCCAACTACATCCGCTACGGCGCCTCGCCGCGCGCCACCATCTTCCTGTCCGTCGCCGCGCGCGGTCGCGCCATGCTCAACGGCCGCGGCTATGTTGTCCCGCAGGACGTCAAGGACGTCGCCCTCGACGTGCTGCGCCACCGCGTGCTGCTCACCTACGAAGCCGCCGCCGAAGAGAAGAGCTCGGCCGAGATCGTGCAGCAGATTCTCGCGACCGTGGAAGTGCCTTAGAACTGAACCGTGAAACGTGAGTCGTGATTTTTTTCACGCCTCGATCGTCACGCCTCACGCCCATGCCTACGAAAAGCCAGACCGACCTCCTGAAAAAGGTGCGCGAAATCCAGATCGTCAGCCGCAAGGTGGTCGACGAATTGCTGGGCGGCGAATACAAGTCCGTCTTCAAGGGGCGCGGCATGGAGTTCGATGAAGTCCGCGAATACATGCCGGGCGACGAAGTGCGCACGATCGACTGGAACGTGACGGCGCGCACGGGCAAGCCGTTCGTGAAGCGGTTCATCGAGGAGCGCGAACAGGCCCTCTTTTTCCTGGTCGACATGTCGGCATCGGGATCGTTCGGGTCGACCGGCCAATCGAAGAACGAAGTGGCCGCCGAGCTCTGCGGCATCCTCGCGTTTTCCGCCATCAAGAACAACGACAAGGTGGGGCTGATCATTTTCACCGACGAGATCGAGCTGTTCGTTCCGCCGGACAAGGGGCAGTTGCACGTGCTGCACATCATCCGCGCAATCCTCGGCTTCGAGCCCAAGCACACGGGTACGCGCATCGCCTGCGCGCTCGACTATCTGGGCAAGATGGTTAAAAAGAAGTGCGTGACCTTTTTGATTTCAGACTTCCAGGACGCGGATTACGACCCATCGCTCAAGCTGGCCGCCATCCACTACGACCTGATCGCCATCACCATCACGGACCCGCGCGAACTCGAGCTGCCCAACGCCGGGCTCGTCGAGCTGGCCGACGCCGAGACCGGCGAACAGATCCTGGTCGATACGGCCAGTGCGGCGGCGCGCAATACGTTCCGGATGGCCGCCAAGGCGCGGAGCCTCGAAACCAAGGCCGCGCTGACGCGGCTCAACATCGACCAGATCGATGTCCGCACCGACCGCGACTACATGCGCGACCTGATCCGCTTCTTCCGGACCCGAGAAAGGAGACAAACGCTGTGATGTTGAAAAAGGCCCAACGCCTGAACGCCGTAGCTCGGCGCTCGCTGATCGTGCTTTTCGCGAGCGCCGCACTTTGTGGTTGCCGGGAAAAGTCGGTTCGGCAGAGCGGCGCAGGGGCCGAGCCCGTCTACACGAAGCAATACCGGCAAGCGGCGGAAACGGTGATCGTGTCGCTGAGCGAGACCAACCTATCGACCTCCGGACGGATCCGGCTGACGATCGACGTGCATGCCCCGGAGGGCGAGGACGTGGTGATTCCGGAGATCGAGGACGCCATTGCCCCGTTCACGGTGGAAGAAAGCCATACGGAACCGGTGCGGTTTTTGCCCAACGGGAAACACCTGCATCGCCGGGTATGGACGCTCGACCCGGGCCTGCCGGGCCAAACCCAATTCCAAGCGTTGGAAATCCTTGCCGGACCCGAGACGCTCAAAACCGACCCCGTGGCGGTGACGGTGAGTTCCCTGCTGCCGGAAAACCTCGAAACCCCCGAAATCCGCGACATCGCCGCCCCGATCGAATGGTTGCCGGAGGAGCAGGCGCGGCTTCGGATCCGGTATATCCTACTGGCCGTTTCCGGCCTGATCGCCTTGTCGGTTTTGGTCGCGCGCATGGTGCGCCGCCCCCGAAAAACGCAGGAGCTTTCGCCGCAGGAAGCGGCGCGGCAGGCCCTGGATCGGCTTCCGGAGGACGAGCTGGCGCGCATCGACGAAGCGCGGCGCATCCTGCTGGAATTTCTCGACCGGCAATTCCAGATTCCAACCGCCGGCAAAACCACCGGGGAAATCATCCGCACCATCCCTAAATATCCGTTGCTGGGCCGCCGCGTTACGCTGGTGGACAAACTGACCGCGAACGATCTCGTCCGCTTCTCCAACCGGATTCCGGAAGGCTATGCGGACAGCCTGGTTGAATATGTTCGCGGATTCGTGGAGGAGACGATGGAGGTGCCGTGCGACTAGCGCTTCCATGGGCGTTGCTGTTGCTGCTGCCGCTGCTGAAAATGGTCCTCGATCATTTCCGGAAGTC
>NZ_JBFJYW010000258.1:0-5483 GCF_041622395.1 Pontiella sp.
CTGTTTATCAGCGCCGGATTGGTGGCCAGCCGCTCCCAGGGGCCGTCGGGGGAATCCGATACGGCGATGCCGATCTTGGAGTCGGGATTGAAGGGCTTTTGAGCGAACGGCCGCGAAGTGCCCGTGTAGAAGAGCCAGTATTTTCCCTCGGCAACGAGAATGTTGGGCGTAAATACGCTGGCGCCTTCCCAGCTGCCGGGCTCGCCCTTGGCCAGCGCCATGCCCTTCTCCGTCCAGCTCACGCCATCGGCCGAGGTGGCATACCACACCGTCGCATCGTAGCCGGGGGAGATCGTTCCTTTCGAGTACCAGACATAGTAGAGATCGCCGACCTTGATGACGTCGCTCGGGTCGCGGCGCATCACGCCCTTTTCCGCGCCGATGCCCGTCAGCTCGGAATGGGTCACGTTGACCGTTTTGAATTCCGCCTGCGCCGTTGCGCACAACGCACCGGCAATGATCATCAATGCACTTTTACTTAACTTGTTCATCTGTTCTCCTTTGCTAAAACCAAATCCAATAATCGCGTATCCGCTCATCCTTTATGAAGGGATAAGGTAACACCCCGGCGCCCGTCAAGCCATCGCCGGAAAAGGGTATTTTTTTCCGGCCTGGCCTTGAAGGCGGCGGCTTCCATCCGGCGCAACACGCCTAATCGTAGACCTTTTCCCCGTCGCGGATGGCCGCGCGGGACTTCAGCTCAACGTGCCGGCGCTGCCCGTATTTTTCGTTGCGGCCCCGGTCGACCGGATTGGGCACGAACTCCTCCATGTCGGCCCGCGGGACCTTTTGCAGTTGCGCCTGCCCTGCCTGGATGATGGCGAGCACCTCGTGGTATTCCGCACTGCCCTTTTCCAGGAGGGCCAGGCAGGGGCTCATTTCCGGACGGTCGAAACTGATCTGCGCGCCGACGGCGGTCCGGTGGCTGACCGGGACCGTTACGCCGGTCAACTGCTCGATCATCTTCAACTGCTCCGTCGTGATGGGCGAGCGGCCGCAGGGATTGTCGGGATAGGCGCATTCATAGACGGGATAATAGGGCGCATTGATGTCGAGCCAGGTGATGATGCGGGTCATCTCCTCCTGCGAAAGCTTTACCTTGTGGTGGCCTTCGCGGAGCACCGCGACGAGCTTGCTCGGATGCGAGCCCCAAGAGTAGGCCGGTTTGATGTCCGCCGGCCCGGCGCCCACGCAGGTGATCGCGCCCGTTCTCCACAGGTCGATGTAGGAGGCATTGAACGACACGGCGCGGTCGCCCGCCAGCACCAGTTCCTTCGCGCCCTTTTTGCCGAAGTCGTGGCATTTGAGGCAGTGCTTGTCGAAGATCGGCTGGATCTCCTTCATATAGCTGAACAGGCGCGGTTCGCCGAACCACCCGTTGAGCTTGGAAGGCGGCCGCTGAAGGGCCATCACATTGCGGGCCGAAACGAGCGGGGTATCCTCCACCCGGTTTTCGTGGCAACCGACGCAGCCCTGCACTTCGCCGGGCATCAGGATGGTTCCGCTGCGCATCGACTGCACCATCATGCCGTTTTCGTCCAGCGCCTGGAAAAAGACGAAACGGTCGGACGGCACTTCGAAATAGGCCGAGCCATCGGCTTCGACCGGCACGGTGCCGAGGATGCGCTTGTTCTCGAAATTGGTCCAGTTCATGCCGGGGGCCTGTGTGCCTTGGCCGCCCCATCGTCCTTGGGACCAGTTCCGTTTTTCCGGCGACTCCACGATCCGCAGGTATTTGACGGAGCCGGGTTCGACCCCCTGCATATGGGTGCCGATATAGACGTTCTGCACGTAGAAAACCCCGGTATCCTTGGCGAAATCCAACAGGGAAGGTTTCATGGACGGACGCGGGCGCGGCGCGATCGGCATGGGGTCGAAGCAGCCCGGCCCTTCGGTATGCAGCAGCACCTCGTTGCCGAAGAGATCGACCAGATAAAGGCCCATCTGCTCGCCCTCCCCGACCATCCGCGAAACCAGGAAATGTTTTTCGCCGAGCGGATACGGATCTTCGTAGCAGGGCCGCACCCGCTTGAAGGTGTCGTAGTTTCCTACGTCGACCAGATCAATGGCGGAGGCGGGCCAGGTGCGCACCACGGGCTCGCGGCCATCGACGCCCTTGCTGCGATCGATGATCGCCAGCGCGCCCCAGGGGCGGTCGTGGCAGGAACCGAAGATGCAGAGCGAAAGCTGGGTGCCCGGAATGATGCGCGCATCGATGACGCCGCCCGGCGAGGCGGTGTTGTTGCCCCAGAAGATGGCGTGGTTGGAGCCGTCGGGATTGACCGTCCAAAGCCCTTGGGCATCGCCGAAGTTGCGGTCCACGTATTCCCAGCGGTCGTAGAGGATGCGGCCGTCGGGCATCAAGGAGCCGTGCCCTTCGAAAAGCGTGCTTTTGCCGATCTGGACAATGTTCGCGCCATCGGCATCCATCCGGAAGAGGTTCGCCATGATGTGGCGGTTGCACATGCAAAACTTCGGCTCGCGCGTTGCACTGAAGCCGATCGACCCATCCGGCAGATAGAACGGATCGATGTCGGAAACCCCGGCGGCGGAGGTGAGCTGCCTGAGCCCGGAACCATCGATGCCGATTTCATAGATGTGATAGTCGTCGTCGGCGCTTTTGCGCATCGAGAAAATGATCTTCTGGCCGTCGAAATCCAGTTCCGGATCGCGCACGATGGCGGTGGGACCGGGATCGAGGATGGTGGAGACCTTCCAGCCCCCGGCGATATCCAGCATTTTGAGCACGCCGGGCGGATCGTACTTTTTCTCGTTGATCTCGCCCTTCTGGAAAAGGGTCGCCGTGTTGTGGTGGTCCGCCTTGTACTGCTTGCGGACCACGAACAGGATCGGTTGCCCGGCCACCAGCGGGTTGGCCGTCAGCGCCTCGCGCTGGATTTGGGCCAGCTGCGCGTCATCGGCCCGCTCCAGCAGCGCCAGATATTTCCGGCCGTCCGGATAGGCCTTGCCGAACGTGGCGATCAAATCCTCGATGGCCGCACGCACCGCGGCCTGGTCCACCGCCGCGGCCGGCAACGGAATCGGGGCGGCTTTCCTGCCGGCAGCCGCGCCGAGCGCAACCCCCGAAATACATAGCAATACGAATATTCTTTTCACGACGTTCTCCCTCTAATGCCAAATTTCGCCCTTGGTCGCATCGCCGGGAACCTCCAGCAACTGGATGCTCGCGGCCGCGGCGACCGCATCGAAATCCTGATAGGACCAGACAATCTCCTTTTCCGGCGTCACTTCGATGACGTGCGCCGACTTGCGCGCCTTGCCGTGGCCGAGCCAATTGGTCAGCACCGTGTTGCCGTTGGGTAGGCGCTGCAGGCCGGTCACGAAATAGAGCGTCGTGCCCGGCAACTCGTCCTGATCGATCTTCCAGACGATCTTGCCCGCCGGATCGACCTCCATCACCTTGTTCTTGGTCGACTTGTCGCCGCAGGAAATCAACGTGTTGCCGTTGGGCAGGCGGATTGCGCTGTGCGGCCACCCTTCCGCCGGAATCTCGCGCAGCACCTTGCCGTCGGGATCGTATTCCACGACTTTCTTTTGGCCGTAGAGCGCCACCAGGTAGTTTCCGTTCGCGAGCTTGCGGGCATTGCGCATGAAGGAGTGCCCCCCCTTGCCCACGTATTTTTTCCGGCCTTTGACGGCGGGCGGTTCCGGCACATCGGCCAGCAGCTCGATTTTCTTGACGATGGTTCCCGCGGGATCGACCTCGAGCAGATTCCCGTCGGAGCATTCGCCGATAAAGGTGTTGCCGTTCGGCAAGCGCTGGCAGGCAAAGACCTCGCCTTTCGACTTATACTCGAAAACGACCTCCTTGGCGGGGGTCACCTCCTGCACGCCGGTACCGGTGTTGAAAAGGATGTTGCCGTTGGGCAGCATCCAGACATCGTCGACGTGTCCGGTTTTGCATTGCCACTCCACCTTCCCGTCCACCCCGACGATGCAGACCTTGCCGCCCGAATAGTCGCCCAGCAGAAAACGGCGCCCCGGGCCCGACTGCACCGGGTCGCTTTTCCAGTCCACGCCGCCGAAAACCGTCGCCGCAACCGAAGCCGCCAGCACCAACAAAACCCCTTTTCGATCCATATCCCACTCCCGTAAAATCAAGCCCCGTCCGGGCGCTCTTCTTCTGAAGACCATGGCCCGCATCCGCCAAGGCCGTGACATAGAAAACGCCAACGGCCTGCGAATTTGGACTGCAAAGCGCCCTTGCCGGCAACTTTACGCCCGGCACGGCCCCTTTCCTCTAGCGATCGGTCCGGCGGCCGCGGATGCGGTAGTAGCGCACTTCGGCGGCCGGCGCGTTGGTGGAATAGATGTTCTGCGGCGGCGTGGCGGCGCGATCCACCATCAGCGGAATCCAGCTGTTGACGGCCAGATTGGTCGTATATTCCAGCGTGTACTCGCCGTTGACGGCGCTCTGCCAGGCGATGGAGAGATCCGTTCCATCCAGCTCGAGCCCTTCGATGACCAGGCAGGAGGCGGCATTCGTGGGATCGGTGCCGACCCAGTATTCCTCTTCATTGGTCAGGCCGTCCCTATCCCAGTCGTCGCCGGCCGGCTCCGAATTGCTGGAGCCGAAGTGGGCGGTTTCCCAGGAATCGGCCATGCCGTCGTTGTCGAGGTCGATCAGCGAGCGCGTATCGAACGCCACGCTGTCGTAAGCGCCGACCGTGCCGTCCGTTCCGGTTGCAAAGACGCGGAAATAGAGCTGTTCGCCCGGCACGAGGCCGGTGAGGGTGACGGAGAAGTTGCCTTCGGACTGGGCGGGCAGATCGGTGCTGTACTGCCAGTCGCCGATTTCGTCGCCGCCGTCGTACGACCCCCAGCAGACGGTCACGGCGACCGCCATGTTGCCGACGGAATAGAGCACTTCGCCGCTCACCAGCGCCGAGACGCCGTCGATCCCTTCCGCGCCGCTGTTGGCCACCAGCGTAAGTGGCTGGCCATCGTAGACCTTCAAGCCGGCGGTGATCGCGGCCTGGCTCATCTCCTCGCGGTTGCGGCGATTCGTCCAGGTGGATTCATGCCACAGGTCGAGCGCGGTCGCCTTGTAAAAGTTGGCCATATCCGCGCGCGGCAGAAGGGCGAGCTGAGCCTGCCCGGCCTGGATAATGGCGAGCGCGTTGTTGTATGCGGAAGACCCGACCGTCAACCCGTCCAGGCAGGGGCTTTTTTCCGGGCGGTCGAAGCAGACCATCGGCCCGGGGTTTTTGCTCCATCCGTTCATGCTGTCGAAATCCTTGCCGGTATACCCTTCCAGCGCGTTTTTCTGCGCCGTCGTCAGCGGCGAACGCCCGGCCAGGTTGTTGGGATAGTTCGAGCTGAAGTGGGGATAGTACGGCGAGTTCATGTCGAGCCAGGTGGCGATCCGTTCGAACTCCTCGGTCGTCATCGCGCTGCTGTTGTGGCCGGACAAAATCTGGGCCATCAACGGGCTGGCGTGCGAGCCCCAGCTCTTGGCCTGC
>NZ_JBFJYW010000259.1:0-5458 GCF_041622395.1 Pontiella sp.
AAAGCGGCGAAGATCGTGGCCGAAGCCCAAGCGCAGGCCCAGGACATGCTGAAGAAAGCCGAAATCGAATCGGCCGCGTTTTCGCAACGTTCGGCCAAAACCCTGGAACAGGCCGCCCGCGACCTGCTGATCACCATCGGCCAAGGCTGCGAAAAGGTCGTTACCGAAACCCTCGGTAAGGAAGTCGATTCCGCCCTTTCCGGAGAAACCCTGCAGAAGATGATTACCGACGTGGTCTTGCAGGGCGAAGGCGGCGCAACCGTCGCGGTCAGCGAAGCCGACAAGGCCGCGCTTATTTCCCACTGCGCGAACATCGCGAAGCAGTCGGGGAAATCCGTAGAGCTGGTTTCCGACAACGAAGTGCTGAGCGGATTCAAGGTGGTTTTCGAAGGCAAGAACGTATCGCTCGACTACACGGGCGAAGCGATTGCGGAATCCCTGGCCTCCTTCCTGCGACCGGAACTGGCCAAAACCGTCAGCGGCATCGCCCGCGAACAAATCTCTAAATAACGGATCGAACGATGGCCTACTATTCACTCGTAGCCAGCCTGCCGAGTCTACAAATCGGCGACGAGCCGCCGTTCTCCGTCGAGGAGTATGTCGACAACTGCGCCCAATGGGTTACGCCGCGCGAAACGGAAATCCTGCGCAAATTGCTGCTCAAAGAGCCGGACATCGCGGCCTGCCCCCTCTGCAAGTTCGTTTACGATCTCGAATGCCAGATCCGCAACGCGGTGGCGCGCTACCGGGGCCAGAAGCAGGGCGTCGACCCCAAGCCATACCTCCGGCCGCATGACGGATTCAGCGGGCAGATCGAAACCTTCGTGAAAGATGCAATGGGCCAAACCGATCCGGTCGAAATCGAGCAGCACCTGGACCGCGGCCGCTGGAGCCTGGCGGAAGAATTCCTGGCGAATCTCAATCCGTTTGCGTTTGAAAAGGTGCTGGCATACGGCATTCAGCTGAAAATCGTTGAGCGCTGGAGCCGGATGGACGTGCGTGTTGGCAAGGAAAAGCTGGAAGCCGTCATCACGGAAAACACTCAAAAAGAAGAACAAGAAGAAGAAACCGCATAGGCCGAGCGCCGGTGCGGTTTGCTGTTTTTATGGCAAGGGACTGAAACTATGAGCGAAAATATCGGAAAAATCATCGGGGTGAACAGCAACCTGCTGAAGGTTGAATTCAACAAACCCGTTATCCAGAACGAAGTGGCCTATGCATGCATCGGCGATCTCAAACTTAAAGCCGAGGTCATCCGCGTCCGCGGCAACAGCGCAGAACTTCAGGTCTTCGAAAGTACCACGGGCCTGAAAATCGGCGACCGGGTTGAATTCACCGGCGAACTGGTATCGGTGGAGCTCGGGCCGGGCCTGCTGACCCAGGTTTTCGACGGGCTGCAGAACCCGTTGCCGCAGCTGGCCGAAGAGTGCGGCTTCTTCCTTCAACGCGGCAAATACCTCAAGCCCCTGCCCCGCGACGTCAAATGGGCCTACACCCCGAAGCTCAACGTCGGCGACACCGTGGTGGCCGGCGATACCATCGGCACCGTCCCGGAGGGCATGCTCGAACACCGCGTAATGATTCCCTTCAACGTCAAAGGTAAATGGACCGTCGATTCCGTTAAACCCGCCGGCGACTATACGGTTGAAGAAGTGGTTGCGGTCATTTCCGACGGAAAAGGCAACACCCGCGAATGCCAGATCATGCAGAACTGGCCCGTAAAAATGCCGATCAAGTGCTATGCCGAGCGGCTGCGGCCGACCGAGTCGATGGCAACCAAACAGCGCATCGTCGACACCTTCTTCCCGGTCGCCAAGGGCGGCACCTACTGCATCCCGGGGCCGTTCGGCGCGGGTAAGACCGTTCTCCAGCAGGTCACCTCCCGCCATGCGGAAGTCGACGTGGTCATCATCGCGGCCTGTGGCGAGCGCGCCGGCGAGGTGGTGGAAACCCTGCGCGAATTCCCGGAACTGACCGACCCGCGCACCGGCAAGTCGCTGATGGAACGCACGCTGATCATCTGCAACACCTCCTCCATGCCGGTGGCTGCCCGCGAAGCATCGGTGTACACCGGGGTGACGCTGGCCGAGTATTACCGCCAGATGGGCCTCGACGTGCTGCTGATGGCCGACTCCACCTCCCGCTGGGCGCAGGCGTTGCGCGAAATGTCCGGACGTCTGGAAGAGATCCCGGGCGAAGAAGCTTTCCCGGCCTACTTGGAAACGCTGATCGCGTCGTTCTACGAACGCGGCGGCGTAGTCCGCCTCAACGACGGATCGGTCGGCTCGGTGACCATCGGCGGAACCGTTTCCCCGGCGGGCGGCAACTTCGAAGAACCCGTAACCCAGGCCACCCTGAAAGTGGTCGGCGCCTTCCATGGCCTCTCTCGCGCCCGTTCCGACGCCCGCCGCTTCCCGGCGATCGATCCGCTCGACTCCTGGAGCAAGTACCCGAGCGTGGTGGATGAGAAGGACGTGGCCTACGCCCGCAAAATCCTGCGCGACGGCAACGAAGTCAACCAGATGATGAAGGTCGTCGGCGAAGAAGGAACCTCGATCGACGACTTCATCCTCTACATGAAGTCGGAATATATCGACAACACCTACCTTCAGCAGAACGCATTCATTGAAACGGATGCGGCGACCTCGGTAGAACGCCAGAACTATGTTTTCGGCAAGCTCTTGTCCATCATGAAAACGAAAATGCTGTTCAAAGAGAAGGATGCGGCCCGTAGCTTCTTCCAGAAGCTCTCCCAGACCTGCAAGGACTGGAACAGCACCGAGTTCGAATCCGACGAATTTAAACAAACAGAAGAGCTCATGAACAAGATGCTCGCGGAGGTTTCCGATTATGCAGAATAAAGTGTACCACCGGGTTGAACAGATCACCGGTAACGTAGTTGTTGTCAAAGCCGATGATGTTATTGCCGGAGAACTGGCGCAGGTTGAAGCCGCTCTCGGAACCTCCCTCGCCCAGGTGATCCGTCTGGAAGGCGAAAACGTCTTCCTGCAGGTCTTCGCCGGCGGCCGCGGAATCAGCACGGATGCCAAGGTCCGGTTCCTGGGCAAAACCATGCAGGTGCCCTTCTCCGAAAACCTGCTCGGCCGCGTTTTCACCGGTTCGGGCGAACCGCGCGACAACGGCCCGACGATCACGGAAAACATGATCGAGATCGGCGGCCCCTCCGTCAACCCGGCCAAGCGCATCATTCCGCGCAACATGGTCCGTACCGGGATTCCGATGATCGACGTGTTCAACACCCTCGTCGAATCGCAGAAGCTCCCGATCTTCTCGGTGGCGGGCGAACCCTACAACGAACTGCTCGCGCAGATCGCCCTGCAGGCCGAAGTCGACGTGATCATTCTCGGCGGGATGGGCCTGAAGCACGACGACTACCTCTACTTCCGCGACAAGCTGGACGAGAGCGGCGCCCTTTCGCGCTCGGTCATGTTCGTCCACACCGCGTCCGACCCGACCGTGGAATGCACGCTCGTTCCCGACGTTTCGCTGGCCGTGGCCGAAAAGTATGCCCTGGAAGACAAGCGCGTGCTGGTGCTGCTGACGGATATGACCAACTTTGCGGATGCCATGAAAGAGATGGCCATCACCATGGAACAGATTCCGTCGAACCGCGGTTATCCCGGCGACCTCTACTCCCAGCTGGCCGCCCGCTACGAAAAAGCGGTTGACTTCGAAGGCAGCGGCTCGATCACGATTCTGGCGGTTACCACCATGCCGGGCGACGACGTGACCCATCCGGTTCCGGACAACACCGGGTATATCACCGAAGGCCAGTTCTACCTGAAGAACGGGCGCATCGAGCCGTTCGGTTCCCTCTCCCGCCTGAAACAGCAGGTGAACGACCGCACCCGCGACGACCACCGCATCATCATGGACACCATGATCCAACTCTACGCCAACTATAAAGAGACGCTGGAAAAGCAATCCATGGGCTTCCGCATGTCCGATTGGGACACCAAGCTGCTCAAGTACGGCGAACAGTTCGAAGAAAGCATGATGGATATCACCGTCAACACGCCGCTCGAAGAGGCGCTCGACAACGGCTGGAAAATCATGGCCGATTGCTTCCAGCCCGCCGAAACCGACATCGCCTCGAAGTATACGGACAAGTACTGGCCGAAGGCATAATGGTCGTTTGAACCGATCTGTCTGATAGGACTGATTCATGGCAAAAATTAAGCTAACCAAGAATGAGCTGAAGACGCAGCGCGACGCGCTCAAGCGCTTCAGCCGCTATCTTCCGACGCTCCAGCTCAAGAAGCAGCAGCTCCAAATGGAAATGCGCCGGCTGGATCTGGAGATCGAGGAAAAACGCGACGAGGAGCAGGAAGCCCGCGCCAAGCTGAGCTCGTGGATCCAGCTCTACTCCGAGCCGATCGAGCTCGGGCCGTACGCGGAGGTGGAAACGCTCAAAACGTCGCACGGCAACATTGCGGGGGTGAACATTCCGGTGCTTGACGACCTCGTTTTCAAGCGCGTCATCCCCGACCTGTTCGAGACGGAGGCCTGGACCGATGAAGGCATCGCGGTGCTCAAGCAACTCACCCGCCTGCGGGTCGAACGGCAGATTCTCGAAGAGCAGCACCGTCTGCTCGGCGAGGAGCTCCGCACCACGACCCAACGCGTGAACCTGTTTGAAAAGGTGAAGATTCCGGAGGCCAAGGAGAACATCCGCGTCATCCGCATCTTCATGGGCGACCAGCAGACCGCGGCCGTTGCCCGCTCAAAGATTGCCAAAGGAAAAAGCGCATGATCGTTAAGATGAAAAAACTGACGCTCCTGTGCACCAAGGCGCAACAGGAGCAGACGCTCGAAAAACTGCGCGACCTCAAGGTGGTGCATGTCCAACACGTCCAGGCCCCCGATGGCCACGAACTGGACCGGGCCCGCAACCATCTGTTGCATGTGCAGCGCGCCCGCGAGGTCCTCGCCGCCCGCCCCGACGCTGACCCGACCGGGAAGGATCCCGATCAGCTCGTCGATACGGTCTGGCAACTGCTTCATAAGCAGAAGGAGCTTCAGGAAACCCTCCAGGCCTTGGAGCACGAGCTCGTCCGCATCACCCCGTTCGGCGAATTCGACCCCCGCAAAATCAAGAAACTCAACGACAGCGGAATCGTCGCCAAGCTTTACGAACTGCCGATCAAGGATACGCCGGAAATTCCGGAGGGCGTTTCGATCTCCGAAATCAACCGCGGCAAAAACGTGATCTACGTGCTGGCCGTGGGCCGACAGGAATTCACCATTTCCGCCCACGAAGTTCGCCTGCCCGACCAGTCGCTCTCCCAGATCGGCGTCCTTCTGGAAAAAACGAAGCATGCGCTCGAGAAAACCGACGCCGAGTTCCTGAAATATGCCGGCGACAAAAAGCTGGCCGACGAGATCGCCGACAGTGCCGCCGACACCGTCAGCTACGTGGAAGCCAAACGCGGCATGG
>NZ_JBFJYW010000260.1:0-5435 GCF_041622395.1 Pontiella sp.
GGCCCGAAGGGCAATGGCAAGGCGGTGTTTTCCGAGGTCAATGCCGCCATTGAGAATCTCTCCGATTCCGGGCTAGTGCTGAAAATTGCCGCGGGCGTGGTCGGCGTGCTGGTGTTGGTGGGGATTGTGTTCAGCGTCAAGGAGTGTTCCACCTCCGGCGAAGAAGCTCCCGCAGCGAGTGGCGCGGCGATGTCCGAGCGCCGGCTCATTACGCAGGATGTGCCCGATGTCTATCTGGTGGAACCCGGAAAAATCGAAGTCGACCGCTAAAGAAAAGTTTCGTGGGGCCGCCCGGGGGGTGGCGCTGCGGAACGTCCGCCATGGGCGGGACAACAAACAGTTAGGATCATTATGAAAAGTCTCCCGAACCATTTGACGATCAGCCGCTTCTGGATGACCGCCGTAATGATGGTCTGCATGACGCTCGACTTTCCCTACGCCCGCATCGCGGCGCTGGTGATCTTCGTCGTCGCCAGTATCACCGACGCGCTCGACGGCTATCTCGCCCGTAATTTTTTCGGTTGCACCTCGTTCGGGAAGCTGATGGATCCGCTGGCCGACAAGGTGCTGGTATGCGCGGCGTTCATCGGCTTCGTCGAGCTCGATAGCCTGCGCGCGTGGATGGTGGTGCTCATCATTGCGCGCGAATTCATGGTGACGGGCATGCGCCTGCTGATGATCGAGAAGGGGATCGTGATGCCCGCCGGGCCTTGGGGCAAGGTGAAGACCACCGTGCAGATGCTGGCGATCTGCCTCTACTTCTTCGGCCTTATCTGGCCCATGGAATTCCTGCCGGTGCCCGGCAGTACGTTTTCTTGGTGGCTCGGACTTGGAACCGCGCTACTGACCGCATGGTCGGGCGTGGTCTATTTCTGGCAGCAGCGCCATACGATTTGGGAAAAAGAGCAGGGGGGGAATGGGTAATCGGATTTGTGGGTGGGGCCGGCTTTGGTGCCCGCCCCTTCAGTAAAACCCTCCATCGATCCAAAGGCGTTAAATGGGCCGTGAAAACATAGATAACTGGCGGGTGCAAAAATGCGCCAAGAAATGCACCCGGTGCGACAAGCCGTTCGCCGACAAGGAAAAACTTTTTTCCAAGCTCGTTGCCGAGGCGGGCGAATACGCCCGCCAGGATCTCTGCAAGGCGTGCTGGAACAAGAACGATCCCGGCCTGAGTTCCTGGAAAACCACCTTCATCGTGCCGCCGCCCCCGCAGGAGGACGCCGTAAAAAAAGAAAACGCCGAATCCCTGCTGCGCCGTCTCATCGCCACGGAAAACGAGGACGATCTCAGCGCCATCTTCATCCTCACCGTCATGCTTGAGCGCAAGAAGATCCTCGTGGAGCGGGATGTGCAGCACACCGAAGACGGCCTGAAAATCCGCATCTACGAGCACAAAAAGACCAACGAGAGCTTCATGGTTATCGATCCCGGGCTCAAACTCGACGAGTTGGAAGAGGTGCAGGAAAAGGTTGTCGCCTTGCTCAGCGGCCATCTGCCCGCGACCGACGAGCCCGCGCCCCCGCTCAAGAACGCGAGAATTGGCAGAGCCGCCGCCCGCCGCCCCAAGCTTTGGAAGCGCCGGGTCTACTCGTGTCGCTACTGCTATCGCTGATGGACCGGCCCGGTTTCCGCGGCGCTTCCCCTGGATCCCGAATCGGCTGGAACGGCGTGATCCCTCGTGCTAGCCTCTTCTTCAATTTAGAGTTGCCGGCCATGCTTGGCATGTCGGTGAGCGAAATCGTTTTTTCACACTAATCGAGCGAGTCGGATCTATGACCAAAGGCCTGAAGTTTATTGATGTGTTCTGCATTGCCTCGGGGGCAATGATCAGTTCGGGGATTTTCGTGTTGCCGGGGTTGGCGTTTTCGCTGATCGGGCCGGCCATGATCGTTTCCTATCTCATTGCGGGGATGCTGGCGCTGATCGGGGTGCTGAGCGTGGTCGAGCTGGCGACCGCCATGCCCAAGGCGGGAGGCGATTACTATTTTTTGACCCGGAGTCTGGGCCCGCTGGTCGGTACGGTTTCCGGCCTGCTCAGCTGGTTTGCGCTTTCACTTAAAACCGCGTTCGCGATCTTCGGTTTGGCCGAGGTGATATACCTCTTGAGCGGGGAGCGGGTTCCGTTGTTTGCGACCGCCGTCCCCGTTACGGTGGTTTTTGCCATGCTCAATATCCGGGGCGCCGAGGCCGCCGCCCGATTCGAAGTGTTTTTGGTGGCGATGCTCTTCCTGCTGCTGGGGGGCTATTTCTTCCTCGGCCTTCCCAATCTGCAGGCGTCGCACTTCCAGCCGTTTCTGGCCGAGGGCGGCGGCTACCGGTCCATTCTGTCCACGGCCGGGTTCGTTTTCGTTTCGTTCGGCGGGCTGTTGAAGACCGCAACCATTGCCGAGGAGGTCCGCAATCCCCGTCGCAACATTCCGGCCGGGTTTATCGCGGCCACGCTTGCGATCACGCTCCTTTACGTCTTGTTGCTCTTCGTTACGGTGGGCGTTTTGCCCGCCGAGCAACTGTCGAGCTCGTTTACGCCCATTGCCGATACGGCGCGTCTGCTGTTCGGCGGGTGGGGCTATGCGGCCATCACGCTCGCGGCGGTGCTCGCTTTCGTCACGACGGCCAACGCCGGCATCATGTCGGCCTCCCGCTATCCTTTGGCGCTCGGGCGCGATAAACTGCTGCCCCCCTTCGTTGCCAAGGTGAACAAGGATGGCGAGCCGGTGGTGGCCATTATCCTGACTTCCATCGTCATCTTGACTTCATTGCTGTTGGATATCGAAAAGCTGGTAAAGGCCGCCTCGGCCGTCGTCATCAGCTCCTACATCCTTTCGGCTGCGGCGGTCATGGTGATGCGGCGAAGCGGATTGACCAACTACCGCCCGACGTTCCGCGTGCCGTTTTGCCCGTGGCTTCCCCTTTTCGGCATCGTTTGTTTCTCGCTGTTGATCCTCGATATGGGGCTCGCCGCGGTCGAAATCAGCCTGGGGTTCGCCGGATGCGGGGTGTTGATCTATTTCTTCTATGGCCGCAAGCGCGCCAACATGGAGTATGCCTTGCTCCACATTGTCGAAGGTCTGACCAACAAGCAATTGACCAACGATTCGCTCGAAAAGGAACTCTACGGCGTGCTCCATCATCGCGACGAACTCGTGCACGACGACTTCGACGAAATTCTCAAAACCGCCCTGGCCATCGATCTCGAACCGGGGGCCGGCCGCAAGGAACTGCTGGACGTGGTCTCCCGGTCGCTGGAGGAAGGGCTGGCCCATACCGCCGACGAAATCAAGGCCCGCTTCGTCGAGCGCGAAGAGCAGGGGAGCTGCGTGCTGACCCCGTTTGTTGCCATTCCGCACATCATTTGCGATGGCGAAAAACTCTTCAAGATCATGTTGGTGCGTAGCCGCGAGGGACTCGAGTTCGAGGAGGGGGTGATGGTTAAGGCCTTCTTCGTGATTGCGGGTAGCCGCGATATGCGCCATCTGCATCTCAAGGCGCTTGCCGCCATTGCCCACATCGTTCAACACCCCGAGTTCGAAAAGCGGTGGACCACCGCCAAGAACGAAGCCCAGCTGAAAGACATCCTCCTGCTCAGCGAACGGGTGCGCATGTGACCCAAGGCCCTGAACCGCCGGAACGATTGTTCTACTGAAGCGCATCGAAGAGCTGCCACCACTCTTCCTTTAAGGGGGAGCGGCACTCGGGCTTGCCGGCGCGGCGATACCAATAGGCCGCATTGCCCGGATCGCCCTCGACCCGGTGCAGGTAGGCGTGCACCCATGCCGCCTCCTTCGTATCGATCTCCTGGACGATTCGGTGCGCTTGCTCCCAGTCGCCTGCCCGTTCGGCCTCCAGCGCCTTGATGTAGGATTCCTTTTCCATGGGGAAACCTTAGCCATCTATGGTTGTCTTTTCACGATTCAAGTCGCTAAAGTTGCCGCCTTTCAAGGAGGTCTGCGGATGAATCGCAAGGCAGTTGCCATTTCAGCCATGCTGGTTTTGGGCGCGTACGGCGAAACAAACCGGGCGTTCGCAATCTCCTTCCCGCGCTCGACGACGTCGTTTCGCGGCGGATCGGTCTACCGCTTCCGCGCCGGGCTGGACGGCGGCGGCGATTTTAGCGTCAACCGCTATGCCGGCGATTTTTCCATTGGGCGCATGTGGGACTTCGACTCGTTTGCCTCGGTAACGTTTGGCCTGGGCCAAGACGACTACCGTTTTTCCGGGCGCGATGATGAGCCTTGGAACAACATCAACAACTATCGGCTCGGGCTCTTTGTCCGCAAGGGGGTCGGCGAACATTGGACGCTGTTTGCCGCTCCGTCGGTCCGCAACTATGCGCAGGCCGGGGTTGGCATTGCGTCCGATGAAATCACGGGCGCGTTTTTCGGCGGGGCAACCTATCGCTTCAACGACCGGTTGTCGCTTGGGCCCGCGCTGGGGATTGTGGAGCAGCTCGAGGACTCGGTCGGTTATTTTCCCGCACTGCTGGTAAACTGGGAGGTCACCGAGCGTTTGTCGATCGAGACCGGCAGCGGGCTTGCCGCCACCGCCGGGCCGGGCTTGGCCGCCATCTATGCGCTCGACGACCATTGGAAGATTGGGTTGGCCGGCCGCTACGAAAAAAAACGATTCCGGCTCGATGACCACGGGGTCGCCCCAAGGGGAGTCGGCGAGGATCGCAATGTTCCAATTCATGCAACACTCGCATATTTTTTGTACCCGCGCGGGTTTGTTAGTCTGATGTTGGGGTATGATTTCAATGGAAGTCTCGGCCTGTTTGCGGCCGATGGCGATAAAATCGAAGAGATTGACTACGGTTCCGCCGTCAGTGCCGGAATATATTTTTCATTTAAGCTCTAAAATCGTGCTGGCCGATGTTGTGGGTCCTTTTTGTTTGCCAAAATCAGGGCTATATTTTGGGTTAAATCGCCGGGTCCTGTTTTTTGTTGACAAATTGGGCGGCTGTTTTTACCTTGTCGAATCATCTGGAGGTAAAATATGACAATTAAATCCATGGAAGGCGGGCAGGCGATTATTCGTTGCCTGGAAAACGAGGGAGTTGAATATATATTCGGCTACTCCGGCGGATCGGTGATTCCGATCTTCGATGCCTTGGTTACCACGAACACCAAGATCAACTTTGTTTTGACGCGCCATGAGCAGGGCGCCATCCATATGGCCGACGGCTATGCGCGTGCCACGGGCAGACCTGCGGTGGTGCTGGTTACCAGTGGCCCCGGGGCCACCAATACGCTCACGGGGCTCTTGACGGCCAACATGGATTCGGTTCCGATGGTTGTTCTTTCGGGCCAGTCGGTTTCGTGGATGCTCGGAAAGGATGCCTTCCAGGAGGCCGACATCTTCGGCATCACCATGCCGGTGGTGAAACACAACTTCCTCGTCAAGGACACCAACGAGCTCCCCCGCATCGCCCGGGA
>NZ_JBFJYW010000261.1:0-5408 GCF_041622395.1 Pontiella sp.
CCCCGCCACAGAATCCGGCACCACGCCCCCAGCGGAATCGATTCCAGGCTTTCCCTGCGGGCTTCGATCGGTATGATGGCGCGCTTTGTATGGAGTTGGCGGGGAAACAAGGGTTTAAGGAGAGACACATGGGCAAAAGAGATATGATTCGCAATGTGGCGCTTGGCGCCGCAATGCTTTTTTTACTGAGCGGGTGCGGCGGTTCGGAGAAGGAATCCGGCGAAGCACTCAACGCCAAGGGACAGGCCTACCTCGACTCCGGCAACGCCGCAAAGGCGGTCGAATGCTTCACGGCCGCCGCCGAAACCGGCTTTGCCGAGGCCATGATGAACCTCAGCTCCTGCTATGTGGAAGGCGCAGGCGTCCAGCCCGACCCGGCAACCGCGTTCGGCTGGATCAAGCAGTCGGCGGACGCCGGGTTCCCGCGCGCCAAGGCCTACATTTGCTTGTTCTATCTGCGCGGCATCGGCACCGAACAGAACGTGGAAAAGGCGATCGTGACGCTCGACAGCGAAGTCGCCTTGGGCAATGCCGACGCCATGGCCATTCTCGCCAACCTCTACGAGGTCGGCGCCGGAGTCGAAATCGACATGGCCAAAGCGCTGGAATTGCACCGCCAAGCCGCCATGAAAGGCAACGCGCTCTCGATGTATTTCATGGGCCGCGCCTATGCGAAGGGCCTCGGCGGCGTCCGGGCAAACCCCACCGCCGGAGCCGAGTGGTACCAAAAAGCGCACGACGCCGGGTCGATCGAAGCCACCGGCAAACTCGGCGTATGCCATATGATGGGCGCGGGCGTTGCCAAAGACGAGGCCAAGGGGCTCGCCCTCCTCCAACAGGCGGCCAACGCGGGCGACCCCGATTCGATGTATAACCTCGGCGTTTGCAACGAACGCGGAATCGGCATGCCGGAAAATCCGGAAGAAGCCGTCCGTTGGTACCGGATCGCCGCCGAAGCCGGCTGCCCGGAAGCGATGTACAACCTCTCCATCTGCCTCGCAAACGGTAAAGGCGTTGCGCAAGACAAGGTCGAAGCCATCGAATGGAAATCCAAGGCCACCGAAAGCGGCAAAGAACTGCGCGGCCGCGACTCCTGACCCTTACGATCAATTATCCACCGGAAACATCTACGGATATCCCCGACACGGCGCACGATGATGGAACGACCGTGCGGATGCGCCCGGTGGGGCACCGGGCCTACAACCCGCAGGATTACGCCTCCACCATCCGGGACTGGCTCCCGGCCTAAAACTCCACGTCCTTGTGGAGGCGGATCTCGAGCATCGGCTTGGCTTCGGTCCAGCCTTTGGCGATGGCGTGGAGATCCTGCTTGATGCGGGTGGTTTCGCGGAAGCGCTCTTCGTTGGAAATGTCGGTGCGCCGCGCCAGCTGCGCCAGCTCGTTCTCGAGGTGGCGCTTCCAGAAAATCAGGATATAGCGCTGCGCCAGCTCGACGGCCGTGGTTTCGGCATCGATCGTGCGCGATTCCTCGACCTGCACCTGGCTAATGATCTTCTGCATCGGTTCGTCGTATTCGTGGAAACCCTCGGTGAGGGTTTCGGGCGGGTCGAGCATCAGGATTTCGACGAGCTGCTTGCAGGCGGGGTCGGTCAGATGGTCCGGCGGCAGATAATCGTGTACGAGCGGATGGACGTCGTGGTAGTAGTGGACGAGCAGCTCCAGCAGGGCGGTCTCTTGGCGCGGGTAGGTCTTGCGCGGCGGTATCTTCGCCGCCGGCGGCTCTTCCGCCCGCCGGGGGGCGCGCTGCTGGCTCTTGGCGCGGTGAAGATCCTGGCTGAGCGCCAGCGGTGAAATGTTGAGGCGGTCGGCGGCGGTGTGGATCATCGGGTCGCGACGCGCGGCCGAGGGGCAATGGTTGATCAGATTGATGACCGCCTGGACGACGCGCATGCGCCCGGCCTCGGTCGAGGTGTCTTCCTGCTTTTGAAACGCATCGATCAAAAAATCGAGCGCGCTTTTGGCCACCGCCACCAGCGCGATCAGCGCTTCCTTCCCGCTATTCTTGACGAGCGAATCGGGGTCTTCGCCCTCGGGCAGGGTTACGACGCGGACGCTCAGTTCGTTGGCAATGAAGATCTCGGACGAACCCAGCGCCGCCTTGAGCCCGGCCGCGTCGGCATCGAGCACGAGAATGACTTCGTCGGCATAGCGCTTGAGCATGCGCGCATGGTTTTCGGTCAGCGCGGTTCCCTGCGAGGCCACCACGTTTTTCAAGCCCGCCTGGTGGCAGCGGATCGCATCGATCTGCCCTTCGACGACGATGGCCTGGCGCGATTCGACGATCGGCTTGCGCGCCTTGTCGAAGGCATAGAGGACGCTGTTCTTGCGAAACAGCAGGGTTTCGGGGCTGTTGACGTATTTCGCGCCCTTTTCGGCCTTGTTCATGATGCGGCCGGAAAAGCCGATCACGCGCCCCATCTGGTCACAGATCGGGAACATGATGCGGTTGCGGAAGCGGTCGTAGTGGCTGCCGCGGTCGGAGGGCACCACGAGGCCGGCGGCTTCGAGTTGCGGCGCTTCGTAGCCTTTTTTTAAGGCGCGCCCGAGCAGCTCTTCCCAGCCATTGGGGGCATAGCCGATCTGGAATTCCTTGATGATCTCCAGCGGCAGGTCGCGCTCTTCGAGGTAGCGGCGCGCCTCGGCCCCCTCGGCGCTGTCGAGCAGCATGCGGTGGTAGAAGGCGGCCGCATCGGTATGCAACTTGTAGAGCACATCCTTGTTGCCGCTCTTTTCGGGTTGCCCGCCTTCGTACACGATCTCCACGCCGACCCGCTCGGCCAGCACACTGACCGCCGTCACAAAATCCACTTTTTCATAGTCCATCACGAAGCGGAAGACGTCGCCGCCCGCCCCGCAGCCAAAGCAATGGAAGATTTGCCGCGCGTCGTTGACCGTGAACGACGGCGTCTTTTCCTTATGGAACGGGCAGTTGCATTTATAGGTCGATCCCCGGCGGCGCAACTCCGGCAAATACGCGCCGACCACCTCAACAATGTTGCAGCGTGCGCGGATCTCTTCGATCGTCTCCTTGGGAATCATGGCCATGCACAAGCAATACCTGAACACCGCCCGCTCCTCAATCCCGCGACTCAGATTTTTGGGCGCGATCCGCGAACGAACCCGCTTAAACGCCAATTTCCAGTTCGATGATACTGACGGAATGGAGCAAGAGGCACCGCCAGAGGAACCGCGCCCTATGCGCCCGAGCGAATACGCACCGCTGAACGGTTCGGAAACTCCGACCGCCTCGGTACGCATCAGAGCATTTTCGGTCGGATTTCTCGATTACGGAACCGGCACATTTCTCGACGCCTCCCGTTAGTCGGTGGTGCCTTGCGAACCGCCAAGTGCGGACCCGCATGCTTGGTGGTATGGGGAGGAGGAGCCAGTCACTCCTCTTTACCCGATTTCGCAGGTTTTCTTATAACGATTTCTTATTTGAAGGAGTCTGACGCCCGTTTCTTATGCAATGCCTGTATTAGTTTATTTTCACCTTGACAACTTTGTACCTTGCCGTTCTTAACAGTATATCTTTGACTTGTCCCTATTTCTCTCGCGACATAGAAACTAGAAGGAGACCGTGCTCGGAATATTGAATCGTAATCGATAAAGAATCTATTTCTTAGATTCCCGGAGCTATTTCGTTCGAAATCACTTAAATCGCTCTCTAAATAACACATTAAACCTCTAAAATCCTTACCAAAATCTTCTTTTCCGATTTCCATCAGTCCAAGCAATAAGTTAGTCGATGTACCTGAAAGAATCTCAGTTGGGTGCTCGTAAAACTTGAATGCACGTGTTCGTTTCATGGCTATAAAGGCGCGCTTTTTTTCTATATTTCCATCAAGTACTTTCAGTATCTCCGCATCAATGATCCATAGAGAATTTCGCTTAAGCTGCAAGGTTGCGTTGAGAATGGGATCAGCTATGTAAAGGTATTCTGTACCTTTAGTACTCGAAATCCTAACATCAACGAGTGATTCAGGTTGTAGTACTTTTTCTTGATTTTTTTTCCGTTCTTCATCTAGTGTTATCACCAGTCCGGGATCTGAAAATGCATAATAGTTAATAACCTTGACTGATACGATCCCATTAAGAGTGTCTAGTTGAAAACGATTTGCTTGGTCATAGATAAAATAATCATTGACACCTGCGGAGGCTCTCTGACTAAGGACACAGCTAAAAATAAGTAATAATATTGATTTCATAATATATATCCTAACTTGCCCTACCGTTCAAAATAGTGAGGAGGAACTAGTTTATCTGCAGCATAAGCTTCTATTTCAGCCCAAGAAGTGGAATTCCCAGGAGGCCCAATTAATTCTTCGAAAACATACTCCTGTGTAAGATTTCGTAGTAATTGAAATGCTGACAAAATCATAGGTGCGCTGTCATTGCCTGTATCGCTCAAAAAAGTTTCAATCATACTACAGGCTTCTTGTGCTGCTGGTGTTTGCGTGCCTTGATAAAAGACGCTGTAATGCTGCTCCTCGTGCGCTTTAGCTTTATCTAAAAATTCACTATCGGGATGATACATGCTGTAATCTGGATCGCCGGAAAAAGTGAAAGATGAATACGAAGCGACTCTATATAGACCATTACTTTCTGAAGGGATTAATTGAGCTGTTGCACTTATATCGATAGAAGCTTCTTCTGCAACTGTTACAGTGATTGTTTTCGTAGCAGTGCAGTTTTCACTTGTTTTGCATTCCAGTTCGTACTCGCAGGATAGCACTTCTCCATCTCCGTCATGCCAGAAAAATTGGATCGTAGCGCACATTCCATCTTCTGAAATCGATGGTTTTAGTAGACCTTCGGCCCCACCTCCCTCTGGCGTCAGAGTCCACATTGGTGTTACATCATCAGAGACATCAGGTGTCGTTACGCATTCAAAAGTTATGCTCCCTCCATCTTCAACACTTTCACCTCCTGAAATTTCATCAATATCATATTTTGTACCATCAGCTAAGTTGCACCCTGCCGTCACATGTGTTGGTAGGGTGAGAAATAATACAATTGTTGTTACAGTTATGATTTTTACTGTGATCATCTTTTTTCCTTATCGTTGCAGACCTTATGGCTGAAGTTGATTGAGCCTCGGTCGGATTTCCCTGTTAAATTAGAGGCGTGCCCCCGGGGGTTCCGCGGGCTGCTCCGTCGCCGGAGCCTATCCATCATTGAACACGCAATTCAACCCGAAAGACACGCCATGAAGAAAGTATACAAGAAATCGACGCACACAAAGACTAAAAAACCATTGCGCTCGCTTTTTCAGAAGTGGCCTCGGTTTTTAAACCGGTCGACCGTCAGTTTAAGCTATGCCGCATAGGCTCCGGTTCCTTTGGTTTCCTTCCTCCCCCGGGGGAGGAAGGAAAAATCACGCCGCC
>NZ_JBFJYW010000262.1:0-5374 GCF_041622395.1 Pontiella sp.
CGAGATGAGCAGCGTTCCCTGGAATACCGAAAGCCGCATCGGCAACTTGCCCACCAGTTTCACCCGGAACGCATTCCCGGCTTCGTCGACATAGTCGAGTAGATCGCCCGACTCGATGCCGGTCTTGGCTTCCAGCCCCCACATCGCCGTATCCGAATCGCCCACCAGCGCCGGAACCATCCCGTCCGGCAACCGGGTGTTGAGCAATTGCCACACATCCTCGTCCGCGCAAAACGCGCCGCGCCCCGACATCGCCGACGGATCAACCCCCAGCAAACGCGGCGTCCGCGCCCGGTTCAAATTCAGGCAGCTCGCGTCGTCGCCGTCGCGCACCCGCAAGCGGACATCGCCGACATCGTCGGTGATCGGCAGCGTCGATTCGCCGAAGAAAGCAAACCCGCCCGTGCCCGACCACGGCTCGTCCGCATGCGCCGTCACATCCTCTTTCATCGAAGAGACCGCAAACACCAGGAAGGTCCCGCAGGCGAGCAACCCCACCACCGTCAGGCTGCGGCCCCGGCGGCGCGCCATATTCCGAATCGCCAGCGCCCCCATGTGGGGCAGACTTTCCGGCCCGCCCGAGATACGCAAAGCTTCCCCGCAAGCCAACAGCCCCGCAACCAGAAGCAACGCCCCCGCCCCGAAAAACGGCATCGTCACGCTCTGCACCTCGGCAACCAACGCCCAGACCGCAATGCCGACCGCACCAACGGCACACGCCGATGCAACGAACCGCAGGCTTCCGGCCCGCCGCTTCGCGCAGCCCTCGGCACCAAGCTCCGCGCTCCCCGCCAACAGCTCCCGCGCCGGATGCTTCGCCTGGCGCCATACGGCAACGGCCATGGCGACCATGGCGCAGAACAAACTCGCCGCCGCCCCGGTCGCCACCGTGCCCGGACGGCCCACATATTCAATGGCCGAATTCGCGATCGCCCCGCTCCAATAGCGCGACAGCCCGGCAATCAACAGCTTGGTATAGCCAATCCCCAGCCCGGCACCGGCCACCGAACCGATCAACGCCACGATTCCGCCTTCAACCAAAACCGCCTTGCGCACCGCCGCCGGCGTCCAGCCCGTCGCCAGCAAAATCCCCATCTCCTCCGCGCGGTTCTGGATGCCGAAGACAAACAACAGCCCGGTCAGCATCAAGGCCGCCACGATCAAGAAAAAGCTCATCCCGACGAACAGCTGGCCAAAGTCCATCGCGTTCTCCACCGACGCCAGCGCCTGCTCGCGCACCGGCTGAAGAACAAAGCCTGCGGCCGCCGGATCAAACGCGTTGCCAAACGCCTCCCGAGGGGTCAGTCCTATATTTTGATGTTTTCCCCAGCGCACCCCGGTCAGGTTGCCAAACCGGTTCGACCACATTTTCTGCCCGGCCTTCAGCGAAACAATCGCCTTCGGCGTCTGCTTATATTGATTCCAATAGGCCTCGTTGACGGCATCGTCCAGCTGTTCCTCGTCCATCGGGATTCCGACATCCCAATCCGAGCAGCGGTCCACATCCGTCAGCCCGGGGAAGCCGGGAGCCAGTTGCCGCTCCGGTGCCATGGCATCCATCGCGATGATCGCCGCAACCGTGAACGCGCGCGCCCGCTCCTCGAACTTCCCGTTCGGCAGCAACTCGAAATACCGGATCGAAACCGCATCGCCCACCTCGGCTTCCAACTCTTCGGCCAACCATTGGTTAATGGCGATTTCGTCGTCGCCAAGCGGTTCCGCAGGCGTCCCGCCGGCCTTTTCGCTCGCGAGCACGAATGAATAGGGCGTTGATTTTGCATCCTTGGAAATCGAATTCACCAGATAGGTCAACGTACCCTGCGCGCCGGGAACCGCCAACGCCGCACGCGCCGCTTCCGGGCCGAGGTAGATCTTGTCCGACTCCAGCTGGACCACGTCGCCCACTTCGCGGAACCGCAGGCCGAAATCCGCGGGATTGCACACTTCATGAAGTGTGAAATTCCGCGCAGACAGCAACAGGTTGGCCTTTCCCTGCAATCCCGTGCGCTCCTCCAACCAATTGCGGCTCACGAAAGCGTTGTAGGGTACCACCTGATTTGCGGAGAGGCTGAAGCGCCCGAGTTGGTCGTCGGTCAAAATCCGGGCAACGAGGAAGCGTCCGCGTACGGAGCGGTCGGCCTTCTGCGCCGAAAGCGGGGCCTCGCGCGGCAACAGGCCGGGCTTTTCCATGCGCAGCGAAACCGAGTCGCCGACCTCCACCGCCAGGGCGCTCGCCAGTTTGGCGTTGAGCGCAACTTCGTTGTCTGCCAGCTCATCATCCAGGCCGGCGAACTTCCAGAAGGCGGCATCGCATCCGGCCACCTGCACTTGGTTGATTTGCCGATCGTCGGTCATCGCCATGCCGCGCAGTTGCAAAACCGCCGCCGCGTCGTCGGCAAGCCGCTCGGCGAGGCTAGCGGCAAAGAAGCGGTTCGGCGTGTGCATGGCCTGCCCGATTCCACCCAACCGTTGTAGCGCAAACCGGCGCAGGGAGCCATCGACCGAATCGCCCACCAGCAGCGAGCCCGTAAGCACCGCCGCCGCCAACGCCGCGCCGAGCAGCACGCCGACGTGGTTCCGCCAGTAAAACCGCAGACTGGTGAGCAGCAGGCGAATCATCGCAACTTCCCGTTTTCTACCGTTAAGACACGGTCGAGTCGTTCGGCTAGCCGCATCGAATGGGTCACCATGATCAGCGTCAGGTTTTCCGCGCGGTTGAGTTCGAGCAACAGCTCCATCAACTCATCCGCCCCGGCCCGATTGAGCGCTCCCGTCGGTTCGTCGGCCAGCAGCAGGTCGGGCCGGTTGATCAGGGCGCGCACCACGGCCACCCGCTGGCGCTCGCCGCCGGAAAGCTGGCCCGGCCGATGCGACAAGCGGTCTTGCAATCCCACCCGTTCCAGCAATTGAAGGGCCCGTTCCTTTTCATCGACCTTCTTCACCAGCGTTGGCACCAGCACGTTTTCCAGCACCGTGCATTGCGGCAGCAAGTGGTGCAGCTGAAACACGAATCCGATCCGGTCGTTTCGGAAAGACGCCAGCGGCATGGCGCCCAGCTTCAACACGTCGATTCCATCGAATACGACCGATCCCGAATCCGGGCGGTCGAGTGTTCCGACAATATTGAGCAGCGTGCTTTTTCCGCAGCCGGATGCGCCCACGATTCCAACGCTCTCGCCTGCGGAAACGGTGAGGTTCAGGCCGTTCAGCACGCCGGTATTGGCATCATATCGCTTTGATATATCGGACAGGTCGAGTAGCGCGGTCATCCGTCAGCCTCTTTTCATTTCTTTTCGTATAAAATTTTATTATTTTCCACTGTTTGGCAGGTTTTTCTTTACTGATTAAAATATCAACTTATAATTCCTGCCGTAGCTCAGGAAAGGAGCGCGACATTAAAATGAGATTCACACCGCTCGACAAAAGAATCTGGGTCAAAGGCCTGGCGCTGGAATGCCCGCTCGGGCAAGCGATCGACGAATGCCCGCTGAATGCACTCCGGCATCTGCCCGTCGCCCAAATGAACACGACGATCAATGGTCTGGACGACCTGCAGGTCAATGCGATTGTTAAGATTCATCACCATTGCTATCACGATCGCCTCAAGGAAATGAAACTCGCCAGCTAGTTACGGTTCCGTCGTCCGCACCCACCACGACCATGCCGCCGATGATCGCCGCAGACGTGGCGTCATCGCTGACCTCTTTCGACCACAACTTCGTGCCGTCGGACAGCTTGAGCAGATAGAGCACGCCATCGACCGTAACCACGACCCGATCCTTCGCCACCACTGGCGAATACGGCAAGCCGCCCGCATTGAATTTCCATACGGGTTTCCCCTCCTTCTTATCGACCGCATAAACGAAGCCGTCGTCCGAGGCATAAACCACCAGCACCTCCGTCACGGCCGGCGTCGAGAAGGTTTGCTCATCCGACTCCTCGCTACTCCAAAGCACCTCGCCCGCTTCGATGTCGAAACAGGCCAGCGCCCCGTCGCGAAGCCCGGCATACGCCAGCCGGCCCTCGATGGCAACGCCGCCGGCAATCTGCGCATCGCCGCCGATTTCGATATCCCTCAAATGCGTTCCATCGGTTGCATAAACATGCAGCGCCGCCAGGCAGCTGCCATAGGCAATCCGTCCATTCGCCACGCCCGGCGTACCGTCGCACCGCTCCGCCGCCATCGACTTCCAAACCACCCGGCCCGTTGCCGCCTCCAGGCAATGCAACATCCCCTCGCTCTGATCCATCACAACCACGCGCCGCGCCTCCTGCGGTTCCAGCGGTTGAATGAAGTTGGGCGACCCCACGATGATCCCATCCGTTTCATAGGTCCACCGCGTTTCGCCCGTCCCGGCATCCAACGCAAAGAGCGTTCCGCGCGTGCTGCCGGCGAAGACCAGCCCATCCGTACAGGCCAGCGGCGCCTCGAACCGCAAGGCCATCGCCTGGCCCGCATCGTTCGTCCGCGCGAAGCTTCGTTCCCAAACCTTTTTGCCCGTCAAATCCAGCGCGACCACCCGCCCCTTCTTCGCCGAAACGAAAATCCGTTCGCCGTCCGACACGGGCGTTGAATACACCTCGCCGTACGCATCATAGCGCCATGCCAGCTCCAGCGTGTCGCCCAGCGCAACATCCGCCACGCCCTTCAAGTCGGCCCCGCCGTGATAGGTCGGCCACGCTCCTTCTGACGGAGGGCCACAAAAGAGCGCAAAGACCACAAAGAAAAACTTCCATGCGTCCTTCTTTGTCTCTTTGCGGCCGTTGCGCTCCTCTGTGGCAAATAAGATCATCCTGCCAGCAACTCCCTATAAACCGAGATCATGTTGCGCGCCATGGCCTCGACGCCGAAGTTTTCATAAACCGCCTCGCGGCCTTTGGCCCCAAGCTCCCGGGCCCGTTCCGGATTCAACAGCAGCGCCCGCAAATCGCCGACGAGGTTTTCATAAACCACGCCGCCGCCCGTCGCTTCGATCAGTTCCGGGAATGCCCCCGCGTTCGGTTGCACCACGGGCACGCCCGCCGCCATCGATTCGATGATGAACGAGCCGAACGCCTCGCCCTGCTCCACGGGAACGCACATCACCGAAATGGTTTGCAGAAAAGCCAGCCGTTCTTCGCGGGTGAAATCCTCGACAAACTCGGCATCGTCGGCCCACCCCGCCCTCGCCAGCTTGCGCTTCTGCTCGTCGACGCACCTGAGGTCGTCGCCCACCGCGCCGCCCGTCGCGCGCAGTTTCAGCTGTTCCAGCCCCGGCACCTTCTTCAGTTCAATGAACGCGTCCACCAGCTTGTCGATGCCCAGCGCCGTGTTCATGCGCGAGAGGTAGCCCAGCACAGGCGGATCAAACTCCAGCGGGGCTTGTTCAAAGCC
>NZ_JBFJYW010000263.1:0-5357 GCF_041622395.1 Pontiella sp.
AAACCTTCACCCTCGAGCGCATCCACCAGGAAGAAAACGCCGCCAAGAACACGCATGTGGCGGGCGCTTCGCTGGTCGATTACAACCGCGCCGGAACCGCGCTGATGGAGATCGTCTCCAATCCCTGCATGCATTCGGCCGAGGATGCGCTCGCCTACATGACCGCCGTCAAGCAGATCATGCA
The DNA here is from genome assembly GCF_041622395.1 of Pontiella sp. Lineage (NCBI taxonomy): Bacteria > Pseudomonadati > Kiritimatiellota > Kiritimatiellia > Kiritimatiellales > Pontiellaceae > Pontiella > Pontiella sp. The sequence continues at coordinate 185 of NZ_JBFJYW010000263.1, forward strand.
GTACGGCGGCATTTCCAACTGCGACCAGGAAAAAGGGCAGATGCGCTCCGACGTCAATGTCTCCGTCCGACCGGTCGGACAAAAGGAGCTCGGCGCCAAGGTCGAAATCAAAAACATGAACTCGTTCGCTTTCATCAAGGATGCGATCGAGTACGAGATCGAACGCCAGATCGCCGTGCTCGAATCCGGCGGCAAGGTGGACCAGGAGACGCGCGGCTACAACCCCGACCGCGGCGAAACCTTTATCCAGCGCACCAAGGAAGACGCGCACGACTACCGCTATTTCCCGGAGCCCGACCTCATGCCCGTCAAGATTTCCCGCGAGCAGATCGAGGCCTGGCGCGCCGAGCTTCCCGAGCTGCCCGTGCAACGCCGCGAACGCTACGTGACCGAGCTCGGCCTGCCGGAGTACGACGCGGGCGTGCTGACCGCCGACAAGGCGACCTCCGACTATTTTGAAGCCACCATGGCGCATGCGAAAAACGCCAAGGCGGTCTCCAACTTCATCATGGGCGAAATGATGCGCCTGCTTTCCGAGCAGAGCCTGCCGATTTCCGAATCGAAGGTGACGCCCGAAAAACTCGCCGAGATCATTGCGCTGATCGATGCCAAGACCATCAGCACCGGCGGTGGCAAGCAGATCTTCGAAACCATCTTCAACGAAGGCGGCGATCCGAAGGCGATCATGGAAGCCAAGGGGCTGGCGCAGGTTTCCGACGACTCCGCGCTCGAAGGCTGGGCCGACGAGGCCATTGCCAACAACCCCAAACCCGTCGAGGAATACAAGGCGGGCAACGCCGCCTCCATCAACTTCCTGATGGGGCAGGTGATGAAAGCCAGCCGCGGCAAGGCCAACCCCGGCGCCGTCATGCAGATGCTCAAGCAAAAGCTCGACGCATAGTTTCCGCAAACGCAGATCGCATCATCCTGGAAAAGTAAATGGACCACAGATAAACGCAGATTCATGAACGGGATATGCAGAACAGGTTCTTGCTCCGGCGGGTGAGCGTAATAAACTCCACATCTAATTGAGTATCCGTGTCCATCTGGGTTCATCGGTGGTTCCAGTCCCGGATTCAGGATCATGAAAAAGGCGTCCCGGTTGGGACGCCTTTCTTGTTAACGATTAACCCATCGCCGGAGTTATGCTCCGAGGCACTGCTTCAGGTCTGCATCGGCCGTGGTGGTCGGGGCAATGTTGAAGTTGTCGACGAGTACCTGCAGTACGGTCGGCGTGATGAAGGCCGGAAGCGTCGGGCCCACCTTGATGTCCTTGATGCCGAGGTGCAGCAGCGACAGCAGAACGCAGATGGCCTTCTGCTCGTACCAGGAGAGCACGATGGAGAGCGGCAGGTCGTTTACGCCGCATTCGAACGCGCTGGCGAGAGCCACGGCGATCTGGACTGCGGAGTAGGCATCGTTGCACTGGCCGACGTCGAGCAGGCGCGGAATGCCGCCGATATCGCCGAACTCAAGCTTGTTGAAGCGGAACTTGCCGCAGGCCAGCGTCAGAATCGCGCAATCTTCCGGCACGGCTTCGGCAAACTCGGTGTAGTAGTTGCGTCCGCTTTTCGCGCCGTCGCAGCCGCCGATCAGGAAGAAGTGCTTGAGCGCGCCGGATTTGACGGCGTCGATCACCTGCGGCGCCACGCCGAGTACGGCGTTATGGCCGAAGCCGGTCAGGATGGTCTTTTCTTCTTCGGTTTCGGCAAAGCCGTCGGCTTCGAGCGCGGCGTCGATGACGGCGCTGAAATCCTTGTCGTCGCCGATGTGCTCAACGCCCGGCCACTGGACGAGTCCGGTGGTGAAGATGCGGGCCTTGTAGTTTTCCTTCGGCTTCTGGATGCAGTTGGTGGTCATCAGGATCGAGCCGGGGAAGGCTTCGAACTCGGCGCGCTGGTCCTGCCAGGCCCCGCCGTAGTTGCCGACGAGGTGCTTGTGTTTTTTCAGTTCCGGGTAGCCGTGGCACGGCAGCATTTCGCCGTGGGTGTAGATGTTGATGCCCTTGCCTTCGGTCTGCTTCAGCAGCAGGTCGAGGTCTTTCAGGTCATGGCCGGAAACGAGGATGGCCTTGCCTTTGACCGGGGTGATGCGCACGGGGGTCGGGACGGGATGGCCGTAGGTGCCCGTGTTGGCGGCGTCGAGCAGACCCATGACGGTCAGGTTGACTTCGCCCGTCTTGAGCGCATAGCCGACGAGCTCGTCGACGGTCGGCGCCGGGTTGAGCAGGAAAGCCAAGGCTTCGTGGAAGAAGGCGAATACGGAGTCGTCTTCCTTGCCGAGGACGAACGCGTGGTCGGCATAGGCGGCGGTGCCCTTCAGGCCGTAGAGGATCAGCTCCTGGAGTCCGGTCACATCTTCGCCGAGGGTGGTCATGCGGCTTTCAATGCCGACTTTTTCACCTTGCGAGATCAGACCGTCGAGATCGTTGGGCAGTTCCCACTCGCCGCCGAGTTGCTTCAGCACGGCCACGCCGCGGGAAATGATGCCGGCAATGTCGTTGGGGTCGAAGTTGACGTTGGTGACGGTTGTGAAAAGGCCCTGCATCACGAAGAGGTCGGCCTCGCGGGTGGTTTCGCCGGCCTGGCGCTTGGCATGGGCCTTTTCGGAAATCTTTTTGCAGACCTGCACCAAGAGATCCTGCAGGGCGGCGGTTTCGGGGTCCTTGCCGCATACGCCGAACGAGGTGCATCCGGTGCATTGGCTGGTTTGTTCGCATTGATAACAGAACATACTCATTTTATCTCTCCTTGGGTTGGTTTTCGTTTCAAATGATGGAGCGATTGTGCACAGCCACGAAATCCTTTCCTTGATCCGCATCAAGTTCCAAAATTTATTCTCGTTTATTGCGACGATGGAGCGCGCGGGAGCGCTGAGCAACCCGCCCGCTTCATCGGTCTTATTTCTTCTTATCCTTAACGAACATCGTGTTGCCGCTACCGGTTTTCCGACGATCGATATCGAACAAGCCGATGCCCTCGAACAGCAGCGGGAAGCTCTTGAAGCCATAGTTGCGCGGATCGAAGTCGGAATACTGCCGCTTGATCAGGCTGCCGCACGCGGAGGCCCGCGCCCATCCATCGTCGTCCGCGGATTCGGTCACGGCGTCGCGGAGGATGCTCACCAGCTTCGTGTTTTGTTTCAGTGATTGCTGCTTATCGCTTTTCGCCTCGGTTTTCTTCGCGGTTTTCTTGGTGGTGGTTCGGGTGGCGACCTCTTCCTCCTCCGGCAGCTCCAGCAGCCCGGTCAGGATGAAATCGTCGCAGGCGCTCCGGAAGGCTTGCGGGGTCTTCTTTTCCCCGACCCCGAAGACATAGATCTGCGATTCCTTCAAGCGCGAGGCCAGTTTCGTGAAATCGCTATCCGAAGTCACCAAGGCGAACGCGTTGATGTTCCCGGTATAGAGCAGGTCCATCGCATCGATAATCATCGCCGCGTCCGACGAGTTTTTCCCCTGCGTATAGGAGAACTGCTGCACCGGATTGATCGCCAGATCGTTGAGCGGCTGCTTCCAGTTCACCAGATGTTTGCTGCTCCAATCGCCATACGCCTTCTTCACAATGATGTGACCGTGCTTCGAAAGCTCCGTCAGCACGGCACCCAGCACCTTGTGCGATGCATTCTCCGCATCGATCAAAACCGCGATTTTTTTCTCTGAATCCATATCCTTCATCTCGTTCCCTTTTGTTGAGTCCGCAAATCCTACCGAACAAAACGCCATTCCGCAAGCGCTGCGGAATCATGAATAAACAAGTCACAAATGCAAAAAGAAGAGAAAAGAATGGACGTGCCGAGCTATCCAAATAAAATGCTTACATGAAACTCTACGCCCACAGCAACGACGGCCCGCCCGAAGGCTGGCAACCCCTCGCAGAGCATCTGGACAACGTCGCCGAGTTGGCGGCGCAATTCGCCGAACCGTTTGGCGGCGAGCAGTGGGCGAGGTTGTTGTGCTTGATGGTGATTTTTGGAAGTGTTCGGAGAAAAAAGAAATGAAGTACTTTGCCCGAGGAAATCAGGAACTCCGTGAGCATTTGGAGGAAACATCGAAGCTGGCAAAACGGTTTGCCAGAAAGTTTGGTATGGAGAATTCCGGCTCCTTTGCAGGGCTTCTTCATGATCAGGGGAAGTATACCTGTGTTTTTCAGGACTATTTAGAGCGCAGTCTAAAAGGAGAACCAACACGGCGCGGTGAGGTGATTCATGCGTTACAAGGCGCAAAGTTTGTTGATGGGGCAATGACCGATGATTTGGTTTCGGACATTCTTGGCAATGCGATTGCGACACATCACAGCGGGTTATTTGATAATATTTCCGAAGGAAGAAGAACGCTGATCAGTAAGACCGATAAGCCGGAGAAGGTTCTTCATTATGAAGAGTCTATCAGCAATTTTTGCCCCGCAGTTGATTCAGATATGATCAAGTCCGAGATTTGGCGGGTCTGTAACACGTGTCAGGAAAACAAGTTGGATGCGCCCTTTATGCTACACCTCCAGACGAAATCAATTTATTCCTGCCTTGTTGATGCTGATCGTTGTAACAGTTCCGGGCTTGATATTGGCGGTGTATTGCCTGACTGGGGGGCGATGATTCATCGAATGAATCAATATCTTTCTGGATTTTGTGCGGACGGGGATCTTAATCAAATTCGCCAAGAGATTTCTTTGCAATGCAAAGATGCAGGGGAGCGTCAGCGGGGAATTTACACGCTGTCCATTCCTACGGGCGGCGGAAAAACCTTGTCGAGTTTGCGGTTTGCTTTGGAGCATGCTCAAAAGAATAAATTGGAACGGATTATTTACATCATCCCTTATCTTTCGATATTGGATCAGACAGCTGCCGAATTGCGTAAGGTTTTTGGCGATAAGGCAGACGAAATGATATTGGAACATCACTCCAATATTGAGTTGCCGGAGGACGAAGATGAAGAAGGTAAATATCGCCTGCTATGTTCGCGTTGGGACAGTCCCATTGTTCTGACGACGATGGTGCAGTTTCTTGAGACGATCTACAGCAATAAGGCGTCAAAGCTTCGGAAATTCCACAACCTGGCAAATGCGGTCTTGGTTTTCGATGAGGTTCAATCTCTTCCAATAAAGTGTACACACCTATTCAATGATGCGGTTAATTTCTTGCATCAATTCGGCAAATCAACGGTTTTGCTTTGTACAGC
>NZ_JBFJYW010000264.1:0-5334 GCF_041622395.1 Pontiella sp.
CTCTAGCGAAGCGGGTGGTTGAAATTCATCCGAATGTATAAGGTTTCCAGCGTATTCGGCCTTTGCGGCGCTAAAAGACGCGGCGGCACAGACTTGGGCCCTAGTTGGGCTCGCAATCCGTTTGCGGATCTGCATAATCCGCGGTTTTTAATAGCCCACCGGTCCACCGGCAAAGGAGAAAACCAATGAAACGCAAACTTGTTCCCGCTCTTCTCGCCCTATCCACCACGTTCGCGTTCGGCGGCGACTTCCTGCAATGGCAGGATACCAGCCTCACCGGGCTCTACGGCACCGGCTTCGAGGTCGATCCCGAAACGCAACAGACCCTCACCATCGAACATGCCAACGGCTGGATGTGGGGCGACTTCTTCTGGTTCCACGACGCGATCTATTTCGACGGCGACCAATCCAGCAACGACAAGGTCACCTACTACGGCGAAATCGCGCCGCGCATCAGCGCCGGAAAAATCCTGAAAAAAGACCTCTCCGTCGCCTTCGTGAAGGACTGGCTCATCGCCGGCTGCTACGAATACGGCGAATTCAACGGCGAAGATTTCGGCCTGCAGAACGGTTTGATCGGCGTGGGCGTCGACCTGGATGTTCCCGGCTTCGACTTTTTCCAGCTGAATGTCTACCAGCGTTTCGGGCTTGATGGCCCCGGCGGCGACTGCGTCCAGATTACCCCGGTCTGGAAACTGAGCACGCCGGTCGGCAAATCCACCTTCATCTTCGACGGCTATGCCGACTGGGTCGTCAACAGCGACGGAGGCTATTCCGACAACCTGCACTTCAACCCGCAGTTCAAGTTCGATATCGGCGTGCTCATGGGCTTGGAAGACGGCGCATTGCTCGCCGGCGCGGAGTACGATCTGTGGCTGAACAAATACGGCATCAAGGATTCCGCCGCCTTCAAAACCGACCAAAGCGCCATCAGCGCCCTCGTTCAATACCATTTCTAATTGATCCTTGCCACCGAAGGCACGGAGACATCCTTCCGTGTCCTTTCCGTGGCTGAAGGGTATCCGAGCATCCGCATGCAAACCCAAGGAGTGACCCCATGATTGGCTTCTTCAAACTCAAGGAACACGGCACCGACGCCAAAACGGAAATCATCGGAGGACTCACGACCTTCCTGACGATGGCCTACATCATCTTCGTGAATCCGATGATCCTGAGCGACGCGGGGATGGATAAGCCCGCGCTGATCACGGCCACCTGCCTGGCGGCCGCGCTGGGCACCTTTCTGGTCGGGCTATGGGCCAACGTGCCGTTCGCGATGGCGCCGGGCATGGGGCTCAACGCCTTCTTCACCTATACGCTGGTGCTCGGCCAGGGCCTCGACTGGAAGACCGCGCTGGGCGTCGTCTTTGTTTCGGGCGTGGTATTCCTGATCCTGACCGTGGTGGGCATCCGCGAAAAGGTGGTGACGGCGATTCCGGTCGAATTGCGCATTGCCACCGCGGCGGGCATCGGCCTGTTCATCACCTTCATCGGCATGAAGAACCTCGGGCTGATTGTCGACAACCCCGCCACGCTCGTCTCGATCGGCCCAATCTCGGCGCAAGTGCTGATCGGCCTCGCGACCCTCATCCTGATCACCACGCTCGAAGCCCGCAAGGTCAAGGGCTCGATCCTGATCGGAATCGCCTTCGCCACCGTGCTCGGGATCGCCTTCGGCAAGGTCGGCATGCCGGAAACACTGGTCTCCGCGCCGCCGAGCCTCGCCCCGATCGCCTTCAAGCTCGATATCCTCGCGGCGCTGCGCTGGGGATTCGTCGGCGCCATCTTCTCCTTCATGTTCGTCGACCTGTTCGACTCCATCGGCACCATCGTCGCCTGCTCCTACGAGGCGGGATACGTCAAGCCCGACGGCACCATCAAGAAGATCGACAAGGTACTCGAAGCCGATGCCGTGGCCACCATCGCCGGCTCGTTGCTCGGCACCAGCACCACGACCACCTACATCGAATCCGCCTCGGGCATCGGCGACGGTGCGCGCACCGGGCTGGCCTCGGTCGTGACCGGCAGCCTGTTCCTGCTGGCCCTTTTCTTCGCGCCGCTCATCGGCGCGGTCCCCGGCTTCGCCACCGCCCCGGCGCTGATGATCGTCGGCGTCTTCATGTTCCGCAACATCAAGGAGATCGACTTCAAGAACCTGAAGGTGGCCGTGCCCGCCTTCCTGACGATGATCCTGATGCCGCTCACCTTCAGCATTGCCACGGGCCTGACGATCGGCTTCCTCTCCTACATTCTCATCGCCATCTGCTGCGGGGAGTTCAAAAAGATTTCGCCGGTCATGTGGGTCGTCGGCCTGCTTTCCGCCATCAACCTCGTCGTCAGCGTTACGCACTAAAGCAACGCCAACGCAGATGAACGCCGGATTTGATCCGGCGTTTTTTTATGCCTTGTCCGTTTGCTGCCTGAGCATGCCGACAATGACATAGACGACCAGCAGGCTGACGGCACCGACCGCGAGGGCGGCCAGCAGCTTGGAATATCTGCGCCAGGGATGCGTCCGGGCCGCGGCGTTGGGCCGGGGTTCCATGGTTGTAAAAACCGGGGCTTCGGCCGCCGCTTCCGCGGGAAGGCGGCCCTTCAGGTCGTAGCGCGGCGCCTTCATATCCCAGGCGCGGTAGCAGAGCGCGGCGGTACCGGCCGACGCCGCCTCGAACACCGCGTAGCGCGGAATCGCTTCGAGCACGATGCCTTCGATCGCCAGCGGCGCATCGTCGTAGTGGTTGACGAAGATTTTGAGGAAGCGGTGCTGCGCGCGGAGCGGTACCTCGACCTTCGCTTCCTCGCCGAAGCGGTGGATGCCCCCGCTGCCGACACTCCGCCACGGCTCGTTCTCGCGATTGCGGCCGAGCACATAGACGCCGCGGACAAACGAAGCGGTTTCCACCTTGAAGGAAACGAATTCGACGGGGCGGTTTTCGAAGCCGGTATCGAGCAGGTAGGTTTGGGCGGCATCGGTGGATTCGTTTTCGGGAACCGCCAGCTCGGAGAAGGCGACGGTCTCGCGTTCGGCCTCGAGGGTTACGCGATGCATGACCGTTGCGCGGTTGACTTCGAACGATTCCGTTGCGCTCTTGGCGTTGGCATAGACGCGCACATGCAGGCGCGCCGCGTCGGTGGCGGGATAGCGGACGATCCGGTTTCCGGCGTTGCGGTGGTTGGACGACCGGATGAGGTAGCCCGTGGCAATCTGGCCGCGCGGTTGCGTGGCGGTAAACACTTCGACCCGCCGCACATAGCCGAGTCCGGAAGATTCGAGGTCGAGCCGGTTATGCAGCCGCGCCTGGCCGTCGACCTCGGGAATGAGCAGGTCGAACTGCCAATAGCGCTCGGCGCCATCGACGAACGAGGCGTTCACGATCTCCGCCGCCTGCTCCCGCTCCACGGTGTTTTCGTGCGCGACGGAGATATAATAGGGCCACTGCTTGCCGTCGTCATCGAGGATGCGCAGATCGTTGGGAAACGCGCGGCACTCGGCAAACAGATCGCCGGGCAACGCAACGCGCCCAACCTGCCCGGCCGCAAAAGCGCCGGCGATCGGACGGTTCAGCTCGAAGCGCGCCGCCATGGACCCGGCCTCGGCCCGGCCCAGGGCGAGGGCGGCCACCAGCAACACGAGGGATCTTTTCATTGGTCTTCCTCCAAGGCATGGAAATAGGCGGAGGCCTTTTGATAGGCGAACGAGAGCAGCAGAAGAAGCACGCCCGTCACCATGAAGGCGGCGATGCGCTCGAGTCCTTTGAGCTCGGACGAATCGACGGCGAGCACCTTGAGCGTGGCGAGGCCGAACAGGACGAGGCCGAAATAGCGGTGCGCGCGGCGGCGCCGCGCCAGGCCGTAGACGGTGAGCGCAATGGCGCTTACCGCCCAGAGCACGGTCACGGCCGTGCCCGCCCAGTCGTTCGAAATCCGGAACAGCTCGATCGTCGCGACTCCGATGGCCCCGGCCATCGACACCACGTTGAGCAGGACCGCGAAGTCGGGCGACGGCAACGGATAGTCCGCCGGGCTGCCGGCGATGCGGCGCGGGAACAGGAACGCCACCAGCGCCAAGGCAACCAGCTGGACATAGAGCGCCGAGTTGGCGAACGCCTTCATGCCGTAGCCGCCGACATCGAACCCGATCCACGAATCGAGCACGAAGATTTTCAGCGGAACCAAGACGAGCAGGATGCCGCCGAGAAACTGGAGCGAGGATCGGGCCGGCATGAAATAGACGAGCGCGGCCCCCGCCACCAACAGCGCCATCGAGGTCATGACCCAGGCCATTGCCTCGTCGGCCCCCACCGTCCAGAAGGTGTCGGCAAAAAAGACGGCCAAGACGGAGAGCACGGCGATCCACCACAGGCTCTCCTGCCATTTCGAGATGGGTTCGTCCTCGTCGAAGCGTCCGGCCAGCCAGCCCTGCACCGCCAATAGGGCCGACGAAAGAAGGCCGACGGCGAAGCGGGCATTCAGGAACAGGGTGGCCGCGTCGGTGTGCAGGGTGACATCGAACAGCAACGGTTTCATGATGCCGAAGAAGCCCAGCAGGAACGCGCCGCACTGCAGCAGGCGGGAGCGTACGCGGGTGGCAAACCAAGCCAGCACCGCACCTTCGACCGCCCAGCCCAGCGAGACCCATTCGCCGTCGAGCTGCGCCGGAAGCGCGAGCGCGGCGAAGACGAGCCCGCCGGCCAGGAAGGAGAGGATTTCCTCGTTGAAGCGCGCCAGCACCTTGAAGGCGAAGACGGCCAGGCCAATGTGCAAAAGGGCCATGGCGAGGAAGGCCGTACCCAGCCAACGGCCCAGACCGGCATCTTCGAGAATCCAATAGACCGCGCCGAGCAACAGCAGCGAGGCCAGCAGCAGGCGGACAATGTCCACGTGGCGCCCGGCCACGCGTTGTTCGCAACGCAGCTTCAGCAAACCGAGCGCCGCGTATTCGAGGAAATAGCCGATGGCAAATGCCAGCCCGATCCACCACTCGCTGTTGCCGAACCAATCCAGCCAGACGCAGAAGATGAGCACGGTGAGCGCGAACGAAAGGTTGTAGAGCACCTGCCAGTTGCGCTTGATGCCCAGCAGGATGACGGGCGCGTTGATGACCGCGATGTAGACCAGCGGAAAGACGCCCTTGTCGAATTCGGCGCCGATGAGCAACGGCGTGACGAACGCGCCCAGCACGCCGAGCACGGCGACGGCCTGCGAACGGTAGGCCATGGCCAAACCAAACACGGCAAAGGCACTGGCCACCAACCCGGCCCCCGCCAGCCAGGGGCCGATCAAGTGATAGATGCCGTAGGCGGCGAATACGCAGAAATAGAAGAGCGCCCCGCC
>NZ_JBFJYW010000265.1:0-5303 GCF_041622395.1 Pontiella sp.
CGGAGGACATGCCCGAATACATGACCATGATCGGCAACATCGATTTCGATACGTTCGACGCCGGCGGACTGCTGGCCGATACGGACGACGCCGTCCGCTCCATGCTGTCGTTGGGCAGTGCGGCAATCGGCTTGGCCGACAACCCCGACAATGCCTTCTACGTGGACGCCAACGCGGGCATGTCCATGCGTATCGGGCGATTTGGCATCGGGGTCCGAAGCTTCATTGAAGGCGCGGGGTTTGTTGAAGACCTCGATCTTGACAATATGGGCATTGAACAAACGGAAGGCGAATTCGCTGCGGCGATCAATTCGGCCGCGGCATCTACCTCGGGGTTCGATGCCGGAACCTATTCCCGCAAGGCATACTCGCAAACCCAATACGATACATTGGTTGCCAAGATTGGTGATGAGAATGCCGTCAAGTACCTCGACTACCAGTTGTTCCGCCTCAGCAATGAAGGTGAAGGGCTAACGGAACAGAATATCGATGATAGTTATACCTTCGTGAATTCGATCGATTTCAACACCCCCGAAGGTTCTGCGAATAGTTTGGAAAACAACGAAACGGTGGTTGCGGTGCGCGGATTCGGGTTGGTCGAGGTGCCGGTCAGCTTTGGTTATGCCTTTAACGAAAACCTGTCGATCGGCATTACGGCCAAGGCCATGTATGGCGTGGTTTCCGGCACCAAGCTTTGGTTCTTCGATGAAGACGCCACCGAAGATGCGCTCGATTCCGCCTCCGACAATACGGAAGCAACCCTCAATTTCGGCCTCGATCTGGGCGTGCTCTACCGCATGAAGATGCTTCAGTTTGCCATCGTGGGCCACAACCTCAACGGCCCCAAGTTCGATGGGTTTTCCGACACGATCGACCTGAAAAACGACAATGGCGATGTGATTGCAACCAAGGCCCTGAAGGTTTCCGACTACAAGATCGACCCGCAGGTCACCATCGGCGCGGCATTCATTCCGTCGCCGCGCTTCACGCTGGAAGTCAGCTACGACCTGCTCGAAACCGGAACGCTGCTGGAAAACTACGACATTCAACGCCTTAGCTTCGGCGGCGAGTTCGATGTCTGGCTGTTGTCCCTGCGCCTGGGAGCCTACAACAACCTGGCGGCCGATTGGATGGGCTGGGTTGGCACCGGCGGCGTTGGCGTCAACCTGTTCGGCGTCCGCCTGGACGTCGGCGGCGCCTACTCCTTCCAGGACACGGCGTCCTACGAGGATTCCGATATTCCGGCCGAGGCGCGCCTCTACGCCGGTCTCTCGTTCGAGTTCTAGGAGCGATGCGGAATCGAGCGGGCAAGGCACCGGATCGTCCGATTCCCGGCCTTGCCCCCGATTCGGTGGCGAGCCTTTCTTTGGGGCGACCGGTTCGCCGGTGTGGCCGAACATAAAAAAACGCGGGTTTTCCCAAGAAAACCCGCGTTTTTTTAAGATGGTGGGCGATACAGAACTCGAATCTGTGACCTCTTGCATGTCAAGCAAGCGCTCTAACCAACTGAGCTAATCGCCCTCAAAAGAAGCACGGAATATACGCATGCCCCCGAGTGCTGTCAACCGGAGTATTGAAAAAAAATCACCCCAAAATCGAACCCGCAAAAACCGGCCGAAATTCGGGTTCTTTCGGAGCGTGCGGGAACGAAACACAATTCGCCAATTAATAGGTTGCATGGGGGCGGCGAGGCATGGATGATATGCCGAATTTTGAAAAAACCATCCCTTTGAACAGTGGATTTTTACGGGAAACACTATGAAAAAAGCAATTATCGCACTGGAAGACGGCACCTGCTTCGAAGGCCGGGCCTTTGCCGGGGCCGGCGAATTTTACGGAGAACTGGTCTTCAACACCTCGATGACCGGATATCAGGAAATTTTGACCGACCCCTCCTATCATGGCCAAATCGTGACCATGACCTACCCGTTGATCGGCAATTACGGCGTTAACGACGAAGACGCGGAATCGCGCGGCATCTTTGCCCAAGGGCTTGTCGTGAGCGAATGCTCCCGGATCTACTCCAACTGGCGCGCCACCAAGTCGCTGGCCGACTATTTGAAAGAAAACGGCAAAATCGGCGTCGACGACGTCGATACCCGCGCGATCACGTTGCACATTCGGGACAAGGGCGCCATGAAATGCGTCATCTCCACCGAGGATCTCGACAAGGAAAGCCTGGTGGCAAAGGCAAAAGCCTCCGACGGACTCGTTGGGCGCGACCTCTCCACCGAGGTGACCATCGACCAGAAATATGTCTGGCCGGAAGGCGGCAAGGCCGATGCCTTATATAAGGTGGCGGTCATCGACTGCGGCATCAAGCTGAACCAACTGCGCATTCTGGGCGATCTCGGTTGCGAATGCACCGTTTACCCCAACACCACCGATGCGGCCGAAATCCTGGCAACCAAACCCGACGGCATCTTCATTTCCAATGGCCCCGGCGACCCGGCAGGCGCGCCGAAAGTGACCGAACTGGTCGGCAAGCTGATCGAATCCAAGATCCCGATGTTCGGCATCTGCTTTGGCCATCAGATGCTTGGCCTGGCGCTTGGCGCCAAGACGTTCAAGCTCAAATTCGGCCACCGCGGCGGCAACCAGCCGATCCAGGACCTGCGCACCACCAAGGTGGAAATCGCCTCGCACAACCATGGCTTCTGCATCGATGCCGACTCGATCGACACCGACGTCGCCGAAATCACCCACATCAACCTCAACGACCGAACCGTGGCGGGCCTCAAGCACAAGCATCAGCCGCTCTTCTGCGTGCAGTACCACCCGGAAGCCGCCCCCGGCCCCCACGACCCGTTCTACCTCTTCGAGGAGTTCATCGAGCTGATGGAGGCGAACACGAAATAATGCCGACTGTTCTTTTAATTTTTGGCTGGCGCGTGTTCTTCTACGCCAACGAAGCGGGAGAGCCGCCGCATGTCCACTGTACAAAAGCGGAATGCGACGCCAAATATTGGCTTAACTTTGAAACGTACGATATTCGTCCAGCATACGAATACAACGTGAACCCCGCTGACAGGCGAATGATTAGAAAGGTCATCTTCAACCATTTCGATTACATCATGGGCGAATGGCAACGAGCAGAGCAGGAGCGTGGAAAATGAACCGAATCCACGAAGTGGAGCTGAAAGGATTCAAAGGCAGAATCCTTGAGCTGGTCATTGATGGGCACCCCCACTCCATTGACCTCGCAAAAGAATCAAACAAGCTAGCGCAAGCAACACAAGCTCAGCTGGAAGACTTCACCGTGTCGCCATCCGGATACGGCATCCACTGGCCCCAAGTTGACGAAGACCTGGCCATTGATCCGATAATTGGAGTCCAACACGAAGTTCCCGTGTGGAAAGTAGCGGAAGAAACCGCTGAATATACAACGAAGAAAGAAAAACCATGAACCACCCCGAATGGATTGCCATTTTAGATTACGGATCCCAGGTCACGCAGTTGATTGCTCGGCGCATCCGCGAACAGAAGGTCTATTGCGAAATCATCCGCTTCGACACCCCCGCCAAGGAGCTGGCAAAGCGCGCGCCGAAAGGAATCATCCTTTCCGGCGGCCCGTGCAGCGTGCCGGATGCGGACTCGCCGAAGTGCGACCCCGCCCTTTTCGACATGGGCATTCCGATCCTCGGCATCTGCTACGGCATGCAACTGACCGCCCAGATCCTCGGCGGCTCGGTCAAGCCCGGCCTCAAGCGCGAATACGGCAAGGCGATGATGACCATCACCAAAGACTCGCCGCTCTTCAAAGGGCTCTCGCCCGACATCCAGGTTTGGATGAGCCATGGCGACAAGGTGGAAGCGATGCCGCCCGGTTTTGAAGCCGTTGCCGAATCCGACAACTGCCCGTTTGCCACGATGCAGAACCTGGAGCGCCGGATTTTCGGCGTCCAGTTCCACCCGGAAGTGGTGCACACGCCGCAGGGCAAGGATATGCTCTGGAACTTTGCCTTCAAAATCTGCAAATGCTCCGGCGACTGGGAAATGTCGAAATTCATCGAGAGCACGGTAGCGCAGATTCGCGATCAAGTGGGCGACGACCACGTCCTGCTCGGCCTTTCCGGCGGGGTCGACTCCTCGGTCGTGGCCGCGCTGCTCCACAAAGCCATCGGGCCCCAGCTCCACTGCGTCTACGTCGACAACGGCCTGATGCGCTACAAGGAAACCGAGGAGATCGAAGACCTGTTCGGGCGCGCCTTCGGCATCGACCTCACCGTTGCCCATTCCGGCGACCTCTTCCTCAGCAAACTGGCGGGCGTATCCGATCCGGAAGCCAAGCGCAAAATCATCGGCAGCACCTTCATCGACGTGTTTGCCGAAAAGGCGCGCGGTTTCGGCGACAAGGTCAAGTTCCTGGGCCAAGGCACGCTCTACCCGGATGTCATCGAATCGGTCTCGCCGATCGGCGGCCCTTCGGCCACCATCAAGAGCCACCACAATGTGGGCGGCCTGCCGGAAGACCTCCAATTCGAGCTGGTTGAACCCTTGCGCGAACTCTTCAAGGACGAGGTCCGCGAAGTCGGCCGCGAGCTGGGGCTCCCGAGTTATGTCGTCGATCGCCAACCCTTCCCCGGCCCGGGCCTGGCCGTGCGCATCATCGGCGACATCACGCCCGAGCGCATCGACGTGCTGCAGCAGGCCGACCTGCGCGTCCGCGAAGAAATCATGAAGATGCCGAACCACCTCGACGTCTGGCAATACTTCGCCGTCCTCCTGCCGATCCAATCCGTCGGCGTCATGGGCGACGACCGCACCTACGAAAACGTCGTCGCCGTCCGCGCCGTCGAGAGCCGCGACGGCATGACGGCCGACTGGTACAAGCTGCCGTACGACGTGATGGATTCCATCTCCAACCGGATCATCAACGAAGTGCGCGGCGTCAACCGCGTCTGCTACGACATCAGCTCCAAGCCGCCGTCCACCATCGAGTGGGAGTAAGTTGAAACGCAAAGCCGCAAAGAAAGCAAAGGCTCGCAAAGCATGACTGAAAATGAACTTTCAAAAGAAATCATCGGGGCGGCGATTGAAGTGCATCGCCATTTAGGTTCTGGTCTTCTTGAAAGTGCATATGAAGAAGCCCTCTGCTACGAACTGGACCTGCGAAACATCCCGTATGAGCGGCAGAAATATCAGCCCCTGCAATATAAAGGTAAAACGCTAAAAACCGATTACCGAATAGATCTTTTGGTAAACCAAAAGGTGATTGTGGAGAACAAGGCCGTGGAAACCGTTTCTCGGATTGATAAGGCTCAAACCCTGACCTATCTGAAATTAAGCGGGATCAAGCTGGC
>NZ_JBFJYW010000266.1:0-5294 GCF_041622395.1 Pontiella sp.
CTCGACGAGGATCTCGTAGAGCGCGTAGATGAGTTCGCGGATCCTGGCGAGCCCGGTGCGGGCGTTGGACGCAAGGAATCCGTAGTGCCGCCGTGAACCATTCCCGTTGGTCACTATTTCCTGAGGAAATTATCATTTCGCGTTGCCCATGGGCGTGCATCGCGGTTGCCGCTCCCTTCGGTCACTCCAATCCTCCGGATTCCCATCGCGGCGAAAATCATTTTTTTAATGGGGCCCGGAGCGCGGTTTTTGGCGCCCTTGATCCGCGCAATTGCTTTGTTGAAAAGCCAATGCTTCAGCGGTCGAGTCGCCGCGGTCCGCAAGGCCGGCGGTCCCGTATTATTTTTTTGCATCAAATCGGTTGACGCATCGAGGCCGATCCGTATACTACGCGCTTCCTTTACAGGACGGCGACTTAGCTCAGTTGGTAGAGCAGCGGATTGAAAATCCGCGTGTCCCCAGTTCAACTCTGGGAGTCGCCACCACTTTAAGCCCTTTCTCTTAACGAGTTAGGGCTTTTTTTGTGCGCCCTGCCGCGGCCCCGTTGTCCAATCTCGACGGTTGGATCGCGTCTTCCTATCGGCTTGCTTTGCCCTTCGCATCCGTTGCGCTCCGGCGACGGGAATAACCGGCCCCCGCTTTTTTTGCGGGTCCGATGGTTGGACCGGCCGCTCGAAAATGCATAATGAATGCACAAACTCTGGGTTGAATAACAAAATGCAAAGGATACGCATGAAAAAACTGATAATGGCAACGACCGTGGTTCTGTTCTCTGCCGGCGGCCTGAGGGCGGCCGAGCAGCGGCACGTCAAGGTGGAGTCCTCGCAAGAGCGCGATGCGCGCATGGCGTGGTGGCGGGAGGCGCGCTTCGGCATGTTTGTCCACTGGGGGCTGTACAGCATTCCGGCGGGTGAATGGAACGGGAATAAATGGGAAAAGGGCGGCCTGGAATGGATTCAGAAGCGGGCCAACATCCCGGCCGACGTCTACGAGAAGGCGTTGGTTCCGCAGTTCAAGCCCAAGGATGGCTTTGCCGAGGAATGGGCGAAGACCGCCAAGATGGCGGGGTGCAAATACCTCGTCTTTACCAGCAAGCACCACGAAGGTTTCGCGCTGCACGACAGCAAGCAAACCACGTTCGATGCAATGGACGCCTGCGGACGCGACCTGTTTAAGGAGATTGTCGACGCAACCAAGGCCGAAGGCCTCAAGGTCGGCGCCTATCACTCGGTTATCGACTGGCACCACCCGCAGGCCTATGCAGGATTCGGTCTGCCGACCGTCAAAGGCGTGACGAACGAGGGGCGCGACAATTCCGTTTACGTGGATTACCTCCACAAGCAAGTCGAGGAAATCGTGACCGGATACGGCCCCATCGACGTCATCTGGTGGGATTTCAGCAAACCGAACTGCCAAGGCGAGAGCTGGCGCGCCAAGGAGCTGATGGCGCTGGTCCGCAAGCACCAGCCGAACATTCTCATGAACGACCGCCTTTACGCCGCCAAGGCCTCTTTTATCGGCGGGAATTCCGGCCTGCTGAAGGAATGGAGCTCCGAGCGCGGCGACTTTACCACGCCCGAGCAGCACATCCCGGACACCGGCATGGACGGCGTCGACTGGGAAACCTGCATGACGATGAACACGGGCTGGGGCTTCAATCAATTCGACCACAACTGGAAGTCCTCCAAGGTGCTGATTCAAAACCTCGTCGATGTCGTCTCCAAGGGCGGAAACTATCTCTTGAATATCGGCCCCAAGGCGGATGGAACCATCCCGCCGGAAAGCATCGAGCGCATGAAGGCCATCGGCGCGTGGATGGATGTCAACGGCGACGCCATCTATGGAACCGTCGCCAGCCCCTTCGAAAAGCCGGCGTGGGGTCGCTATACGGCCAAGCCGCATCGGCTCTATGCGCATGTCTTCGATTGGCCCGCAGCGGGCACGCTTGCGGTGGCTTCGGGCAATCTCAATGTCACCAAGGCCTATTTGCTCGCGGACGGAAAGAAAGCCGGCCTGCGCGTTGAAAAGACCGCCGATGGTCTGGCCCTTGCGCTGCCCGCCAAGGCGCCCGACGCGATCGCATCCGTGATCGTTTTGGAACACGACTAACCCTTCGTGCGACGACCGAACGGCTCTTTGCGCCGTTTGGTCGCGGCGAATAAACAACCAAACCAACGAAGCCCGGCTTCGTGTAATCCGATGGAACCGACAATGAAAAAAATCGTAGGCAGCATGGTGCTCGCAAGCGCGGCGCTGGGATTCGGCGCCGTTGCTTCCGCCGAGCCGGTAAAACCCAACATCATCTTCATCATGTGCGACGATCTCGGCTATGGCCAGATCGGCGCCTACGGCCAAAAGATGATCCAAACGCCGCGGATCGACCGGATGGCCAAGGAGGGGCTGCTGCTGACCGATTATTACAGCGGAACCGCCGTCTGCGCGCCGTCGCGCTGCGCGCTGATGACCGGGCAGCACGTCGGGCACACCTACATTCGCGGGAACCACGAAATCAAGTCCGCCAATCCGCAGGAGAACGGCCAGCTGCCGATTCCCGCCGAAACCATCACCGTTGCCGAAAAGATGCGGGAGGCGGGCTATGCCACCGGGCTGGTGGGCAAGTGGGGCCTCGGCTATCCCGCGAGCGAGGGCGATCCGCTGAAGCAGGGTTTCGATTTCTTTGCGGGCTACAATTGCCAGCGCCATGCGCACCAATATTATCCCGGCTGGGTCTGGCGGAACCGGGAGGTCGTCGAGCTGGGCAAAAAAGGCACCGCCGAGGGGTATAGCCATTATTTCCTGACCCGCGAGGCGCGCTCGTTCATTACCGAAAACAAAGACCACCCGTTCTTTCTCTACCTGGCCTATACCATCCCGCACTCCAATATAGAGATCCCGCCGGATGAGCCGTGCTACACGATGTACCGCAACAAAAACTGGCCCGAAAAGCAG
The DNA here is from genome assembly GCF_041622395.1 of Pontiella sp. Taxonomy (NCBI): domain Bacteria; kingdom Pseudomonadati; phylum Kiritimatiellota; class Kiritimatiellia; order Kiritimatiellales; family Pontiellaceae; genus Pontiella; species Pontiella sp. The sequence continues at coordinate 2,950 of NZ_JBFJYW010000266.1, forward strand.
AAGATCCATGCTGGCATGATCTCGCTGATGGATCAGGATGTCGGCGGCATCCTGGATCTGCTCCAGGAGCTGGAGATCGACGAGCGCACGCTGGTGGTGTTCACCAGCGATAACGGCCCGCACAGCGAAGGCGGCGCCAAACCCGACTTTTTCGATGACAACGGTCCGTTGCGCGGCATCAAGCGCAACATGTACGAAGGCGGCATCCGCGTGCCGTTCGTGGCCTGGTGGCCGGGCGTGATCGCCCCCGGGCAAACGAGCAAACACATCGGCGCCCATTGGGACCTGATGCCGACCGCCTGCGAGCTGGCCGGCGTTGAGCCGCCGCCGAAGATCGACGGCATCAGCTATGTGCCGCTGCTCAAGGGCGACGCCGCCAACCAGCCCAAGCACCAATATGTCTACTTCGAGCTCCATCGCCCCGACAAACGCGGGCTGCGCATGGGCGACTGGGTGGCCCTGCAGGAAAAAACGACCGGTGACGACCCCGACCTCGACCGCGTCGAGCTCTACAACCTTGCCGCCGACCTCGCCCAGGAGCACGATCTCGCCGCCGACTATCCCGAAAAAGTCGCCGAATTCAAAATGCTGATGCGCAAGGCCCATGTGCCTTCCGAGGAATTCGTCTTCGGCAAGCCGAAGGCCTCCGCCGGGAAAGCATCCGCCAAAAAGGGCAAGACCGTCTATTTCGACAACCGCAAACCCGCCGGCCGCAAGCTGGCCAAGCAGGGCTGGAAGGTGGTGTCGGTCAGTAGCGAGTCGGCCCATAACGGCCGCACGGCCGCGATGGCGATCGATGGCAATCCCGGCACCTGGTGGCACTCGCAGTTCAAGCCGTCAAACGTGCCGCATCCCCATGAGCTGGTGATTGATCTCGGGCAACCGGTTGAAATCGACGGGCTGGGCTGCCTTGCCCGCAACGACGGAGTTGGAACCGGAACCCTCTCCGGATATGAGGTTTATGTTTCCACCGATCTGAAGTCGTTCAAGAAAGTCGCTGCGCCGACGTTTGCGGAACCGCCATTCAATGGGGTGGTGGCCTTTGCTCCGGTCAAGGCGCGCTATATCAAACTCAAAACGCTCGGCAGCGCCAACGGCAAGTTTGCCGCCGTTGCCGAAATCGATCTGTACGGATCGGGAGAATAAGTTCGATGAAACGGATGATGGCGCTATCGCTGTTGCTGGGTTTCTTTATGGTGCCGGGCGGTTTCGCGCAGGGCGCGGCGCAGACCCAGGCGTTTCCGCATAAATCGGTGGTGATGCTGTGGCCCGCCGGTACGGAGAAAGTGAACCCCGATATTCCGGAAACGATCGTCCCCAAAGACTTCGAGGTCGTTAAGGATGTCCACAACCCGAGTCTGACGGTCTTCCGCCCGGCGAAACCCAACGGTACGGCGGTGGTGATCTGTCCGGGCGGGGGATATACCATTATCGCCACCGGGCTCGCGGGCTATCCGATTGCCGAACGGTTGAACGAGGCGGGAATTACGGCGTTTGTTCTGAAATACCGTTTGCCTTCGACCAAAGGGGCTGGGTTTAAGCATCCGATTCCCATGTCCGATGCGCTGCGGGCGGTTCAATGGGTGCGGTTTCATGCGGCCGACTTTGGGGTGGATCCGCAAGCGATCGGTCTCATGGGCTTTTCGGCGGGCGGCCATCTGGCGGCCACGGCAGGAACCCTGTTCGGGAAATATTCCTTCGGCAACGATGCGGTTTCCAAGGTCGATTCCCGTCCCGATTTCATGGGGTTGGTTTTCCCGGTCATCACGACGCGCAAGGGGATTGCCCACGGGTGTTCCCGTTCGCCGGTCGATCCCCGGTTGAGCAAGCAACAGGTGCCCGAAATGTCCTGCGAGCTGAATGTCACGAAACAGACGCCTCCCACCTTCCTGGCTCATGCCAAAGATGATGCCACCGTGAAATATCAAAACAGCGTCCTCATGCATGAGGCCTTGCTGGCCCATGGCGTGGCAACCGAACTGAAGCTCTATGAAAAGGGGGGGCACGGTTTTGGGTTGGGGCGCGAAGGAACCGATTCCATGCAATGGCCCGGCGACTTTGTCGCCTGGATGAAAAGCCTATATCCCAATCTCTCTTTCGACTCGGAATAACAACGGGAACCCGCCGGCCGACCGTCTGTTGCTATTGGCGGGTCGCAGGCCCTGCGTCCCAGACACGGAGCCCGTGCGCCTCCACACCCGAACCTCAATGGACCCACCCATTGCCGTGACGGAATTGCGGCGGATTGTAGGGCCGAAACGGTTGACGAAGGAGACCTTTCAGCCGTTCGGGGAATCGGGGTCGAAGCGGCCCGCCGGCTGTTCCGTAGCGCCGGATTCCGATCC
>NZ_JBFJYW010000267.1:0-5247 GCF_041622395.1 Pontiella sp.
CGCGCGGTCGAGATCGAAACAGGCATACCACGAGACGCCGATCGCCAGCAGCCCGACCAGCACCAGCATGACGCTCGAAAGCATGTCGATCGCGAGCGTGATGCCGAACGGCGCCGGCCAGCCGCCGACATTCATCACCGCGATGGTGCCGTCCTTGGTGTGCGCCATGATGCCGACGGCGGTCAGCAGAACGAGGAGCGACGTGATCAGCGCGATGGCCTTCTGCCAGGCGATGCTTTTGCGCGCCAACATGCAGAGGAAGGCGCCGGCGAGCGGGAGGGTGATGGGCAGCGACGGAAGGAGGATCATGTGTCGGTCTCCTTCAGTTTGTCCACGTCGTCGGTGCCGACGGTTTGGTAGGTGCGCAGGAACAGGACCAGCGCGAAGGCGGTCACGGCGAAGCTGATGACGATCGCCGTCAGGATCAGCGCCTGCGGCAGCGGGTCGGCGGGCGCGGCGGCGAAGTGCTTTTCGCCTTCGGCCAGGATGGGCGCGCCCGTTTGGCGGAGTCCGCCCGCCGTGAAGATCAGCAGGTTGGCGCCGTGGCTGAGCAGGCCGAGGCCGATGATCAGCTGCACGAGGTTGCGGCGCATCATCAGATAGAGCCCGGCTCCGTAGAGCACGCCGATCACGAGGGCGAGGAGAACTTCCATGCTATTCCTCCTCCCCCAGCGAAAAGACCAGCGTCAGCAAAACGCCGAACACGACGAAATAGACGCCGAGGTCGAAGATCAGCGGCGTCCCCAGATCCATGAACGGCAGCGCCCACCAGGTGCCCGTCAGGAACTCGGCATCGGAAAAGAGCGGCGGAATCCCGCTCAGCAGCGCAATGGCCAGGCCGGCGGCGGTGATGTCGCGCGGGTCGACGCGCAGGATGCCGCGCGCCTCGCCGACGCTGAAGGCCAAGGCGTAGAGCGAAAAGGCCGACCCCGCAAAGAGGCCGCCGACAAACCCGCCGCCCGGATAGTGGTGGCCGCGCAGCAAAACGTAGACCGAGAACACCAGCAGCGGCGGAAACATGTAGCGCGTGGCGGTGCGGAAAATGAGGGAGGTCATTCTGCGGCCTCCTTCTTGTTGGGTTTCAGCTTCAGCAGCGCGAACGCCCCGAGCGCGGCGATGGTGAGCACCGTGATTTCGCCCAGGGTGTCGAGCGCGCGGAAGTCGACGAGGATGACGTTGACGACGTTGCGGCCGTGGGCGTCCTTGTAGGCGTGGTCGAGATAGTAGTCGGAAACGGGCGTGTGGGTCTGCACGTGCAGCGCGGCGAGCACCAGCATCGTGACGGCCACGCCGACGCCGACGGCGATCGCGAGATCGATGGCGCGGGTGCGCTTGGCCGATCCGTGGCGGAAGGCGGGCAAATGGTGGAACGCCAGCGCGAGCAGGATGACCGTCAGCGTTTCAATGACGAGCTGGGTCATGGCGAGGTCGGGCGCGCCGAAAAAGGTGAAGAGCATCGCCATGGAATAGCCGACCACCCCCATCGAGAGGATCGAGCGCAGGCGCGACTTCGAGTGCGCCGTGGCAAAGGCCGCCGCAATCATCAGAATGGCGATCAACGCGAGGCGCGGCGAGATGGGCGAAAGGTTTTCCCAGCGCTGGAAACCGCCCGCCCGGACGAACGCCGCGCCGACGAGCGCAATGGTCGTGAGGACGGTGAAGCGGATATAGTCGCGCAACAGCCCCGTCTGCAGCACGCGCGTCTGCCATGCGGCAAACGTGAGCACGGCGTTGAGCTTGAGCTCATAAACCGCATCCGGGCCGAAGCGGGTGAGCGGCCGCAGCGTGTTCGCCCACCGAACAAAGACGGCGCGACCCCGGTAGCAACCGATGCCGATGGCGAGCGTGGCCAGGCTGATGACGAGGTATTTGTTGAAGCCCGCCCAGAGATGCAGGTGGACTTCGAGCGGCTCGGCATAGATGGCCGCGGCCGCAGGCGCCACCAGATGATGGCCAACCCAACCGCTGAGGAACGCCAGCAACAGGCATCCGACGCCGAGCACGATGGGGCCGATGCGCATGGAGAGCGGGACTTCGTGGGCGTGGAGGCCGGCGGGCATGTTGCCGGCGAAGGGCGTCCACCCAACCGAGAGGCCGACGAGCACATAGGCCGCGCCGCCGATGACGGTGGCGAGAATGAGCAGCGGAGAGTCGCCGAGCGCATGCAGCCAGGTTTCTTTGGCCACGAAGCCGAGGAACGGCGGAAAACCGCCCATGGAGAATCCGGCGAGCATGGCGCAGCCAAACGACCAGGGCATCGCCTTGCGCAGGCCGCCGAGCTTGTCGATCGAGGTTTCGCCGTCCGTTTCGTGGGTGATGCCGCCGGCCACCATAAAGAGCGTGGCTTTGTACAAGGCGTGGGCGAGCACGAACGCGGCCATGGCCTTGATGGTGTATTGGGTGCCGACGCCCAAGAGCATCACCATCGCGCCGAGGGCGGAGACGGTGGTGTAGGCCAGCAGGCGCTTGAGCACGTGCTGCCCCAGCGCCATGATGGCGCCGACGAGGAAGGTGATGGTGCCGATGGTGATGAGGATGAGCGTCCACTCTTCGGTGTGGCCGAGCGCCGGATGGAGGCGGGCAAGCAGGTAGACCCCGGCCTTCACCATCGTGGAGGAGTGCAGATAGGCCGAGGCCGGCGTCGGCGCCTGCATGGCGTTGGGCAGCCAAAAGTGGAACGGAAACTGGGCCGATTTGGTGAAGGCGCCGATGCAGACGAGGAGCAGAATCGGCAGATAATTTTTGTGGAGGGCGATTTCGTGGCCCCGCTGAACGATTTCGGAGAGCCGCCAGGTTCCGGCGGCATCGGCCAGAAGAATCATGCCGGCCAGCAGGAAGAGCCCGCCGAGCACGGTGACGAGCATCGCCTGCAGCGCGGCGGCGCGGGCGGCGGGGCTCTCGTGGTTGAAGCCGATCAGCAGGTAGGAGGTAAAACTGGTGAGCTCCCAGAAAACAAAAACCAGCAACAGGTGGTCGGCCAGCACCACGCCCAACATGGAAGCCATGAAGGCGATCATGTACATCAGGAAGCGCCCCTGTTGCGGATGCCCCTTGAAATAGCCCTGCGTGTACACAACGATCAGCGCCCCGATGCCGCTGATGATCAGCGCAAACAACAGCGAAAGCCCGTCGAGCCGGAAGGCCGCCTCCAGCCCAAGCTGCTCCACCCAAACGCGGCTCTCGACGACGGCATGGCCATGCCCCACCCCGGCAAGCTGCGACAGCAACCAGAAAAAGACCGCCAGCGGTGCCACGGAAAGAATTGCGCCCGCGTACGTAGGGATGCTGCGGTACACCCAGGGGGCGGCGATCGCCGCGGCAAAGCAGAATGTCAGCAACTCCAGCATGCGGTCCGGCAATCCCTTTCCAAGAAAATATAACCCGAGGGCATTACCCCCGCCCGTCGCGGAAAATAGAACCAGAACGGTTTGCTTTTCGCAAGGCGCATGATGACTAATCTGCACATATTATGATCGGTTTTCTCGGGCCTCCGCCCGGCGGTGCCCGGAGGGGCGCGAGACCCCTGTAAATACTGGTTTTTCCTTATTTTGCTGTTGCTTAGAAGTAAGCAATGCCCTAGAAACTTTTATCGCTGGGACGATACGGAGTCGGCCCAATGTTGTTGGAACCTACATTACGAGAATATCGAGGAGATATAAAATGGGAAAACCTATGACCAAATCGCAGATCATTGCCGCAGTTGCCGAAAAGGCAGACATTTCCAAAACCCAAGCCAAGGACGCCCTTGAAGCGCTCGCAGCGCTCGCGTACGAAGGCGCTGCAGACGGTTTCACGATTCCCGGCATCGGCAAGCTCGTTAAAGTTGAGCGCGCCGCCCGCAGCGGCCGCAACCCGGCCACTGGCGAAACCATTCAGATCCCGGCGAAAACCGTGCTGAAGTTCCGCATTGCCAAGGCTGCCAAAGACGCCGTTCTTTAATCAGTATTTGGATATTGGATTCCGCCCCGTTTCACGGGGCGGGTCTTCTTTTAATCATGAAACAGACCCTCTTTATTGTATTGGCCGCCATCGGCACCCTTTTATTTTCAGGTTGCAGAATGCCTTACGACCGCAACATGGACGATCAGGAATATTCCAACATGCCTTGGAACACGCCCCAAGACTGGGAAGGTTCCACCAGCTTACCCGGCTTCTCGGGCCAGAGCTACTAATCTCCCCCCGCCCCTTTGCATCGCCCGCCCACAAAGCGGGCTTTTTTGTGTCCGCACACCTGCCGCGCAGCGCCCGCGGCTAGAGCATATTAAATAATACTGTAGCCATTCGGGGTGTCATCGTCTAGGGTTCTTTACATGAGCACTCTATCGATGGATCTACGTCAGAGGATTCTTTCCTCATACGATGCCGGGGAAGGAACCCGGCAGGACATCGCTGATCGGTACCGCGTATCGCTCGGCATGGTGAAAAAGCTACTCTCGCAACGCAAGAGGACTGGGGACATCGCCCCACGTCACAATCATTCTGGCAGAAAGCCCTGTTTTACCGAGGAGCACCGGCTGCAGATGAAAGCCCTGATCGACCGTCAGCCAGACATCACTCTGAGGGAGATCCAGGACCAACTGGCTCTAGACTGCACATTGCCTGCCATTCACTATGTTTTAAAGGACATGGGGGTGAGCTTTAAAAAAAACGCTGCACGCCAGCGAGCAAGGGCGCGAAGACGTGAAGCTCGCACGGGCTGAGTGGATCGCCATGCAAGGACAACTCGATATTGCCCGATTGGTTTTTATCGACGAGGCCGGAGCCAAGACCAACATGACCCGGCTGTATGGGCGGTCACTGAAAGGCAAGCGGGCGTATGACCACGCCCCGCATGGCCATTGGTGCACAACCACCATGATCTCCTCTATCCGTTTCAATGGGGAAACGGCCTGCATGGCCGTTGATGCCGCAACGAGCGGCGATGTGTTCCGCGCCTATGTTGAACATATCCTGATTCCAACTCTTCGAGTGGGTGACATCGTTGTGCTCGATAACCTCTCGGCGCACAAGGATAAGCTTGCGCTGCAGCTGATCGAGGAAGTCGGGGCAGAAGTTTGGTTCCTGCCTCCCTACAGCCCCGACCTGAATCCCATCGAAAAGATGTGGAGTAAAGTGAAGCAACTGCTTCGCGGTGCAAAAGCGCGTTCCCAGGAATCGTTGCTTGATGCGATCGGCGTTGCCTTGGGTTGTGTTAGCAAAGCGGATGCCCTTGGTTGGTTTACCTCTTGCGGCTATAGTTTAAATTAA
>NZ_JBFJYW010000268.1:0-5233 GCF_041622395.1 Pontiella sp.
ATGCGCAGCAGCGATCGTGCTCTGGAGACTGAAGCGGGTGCTTCCGTTGTTCCGATGGAAAGTAAGGCCATGGAACCCGGCGCGCTCCAGCGGAACGTGGTTGAAGCGTCCAGCCTGACCGCTGTCGTTCCAGAAAACCCTGCGGACGAAGAGGCTTGCGCAGAATCCGTTCAAGAGGCTCCCGGGAAATACGCTCATGATCCGGCGCGGCTTTCTCCGGCGGTTCTTCGCATGTTGGATCCGGATGCTAAACGACGGCATTGGCTTTCGATCAACAAGCTGCCCGGCGAAAAGAGCGCAGACGAGCGCAAGGCTTTGATGGGATACCTCGTCCAAAACCCGGTTGGCGAAGCGAACTATCTTTCCGTGGAATATGCCGTCCGCAACTTTATCATGGATGTGTTGCGCGAACAGCCCGGTGGGTTGAGTGACGCGGTGGATACATTTGCCGAGGTCTACGGCGAAACGGCGCAGGGCGATACGATGCGCGGTTATGCGCTCCAGCATCTTGCTTCGGTGTACATCGATAATCCCGGTACGTTGGCCGAGGCCGACAAGGGCCGCGTGGTGGACATTTTCCGGGAAGCTCTGTCGGAGAACGATTTCGGCACGATTGCCTCTACCGCATTGATCGGCCTGCGCGAAGTTTCGCGGGTCGAATCCGCCCGGGTTACGGATGCGGAGGTCGCTCGCAGTGCCCAAGCCCTTCTGGAGGATGCGGAATCCTGCGCGGAGGCGCGTATGACGGCCTTGCAGATTTGCGGGGAGCTTAAACTGCCGAGCGCCGTAGGTTCGGCCCGGGAATGGGCTGCGGATAGCTCGCAAAACTGGGGCGTACGCCTGGCGGCTATCTATCTGCTGGGCGAAACGCAGTCCGGTAAAACGGATTTGGAACAACTGGTTTTAGATGAAAACGAGAACGTTCGTATTGCGGCAACTGCTGCGTTGCGGAAATGGGGGAACTAGGAATGAATTTCGGAAAACGTAGCATCAAGACACTCTCCAGCCTGTTGGTAATCGCGCTGGCGAATGCCTGGATGGCACCCTTTGCCATGGCGAATGCCCGACCGCTAGGGAGGATGGACGGCGATGGCAACGAGGAGGGCGATCCCATCAATATCTATACCGGAAACCGCTGGTTTGTTGAATTGGATATTTCGCTGCCGACGCCCGGTCTTCCGCTGACGTTCTCCCGCCGCTACAACAGCCGTGAAACCTATTATGAAGGGCCGCTGGGCAAGGGCTGGTCGCATTCGATGGATTGGCATATTTCCGAAACCATGGAGCTGGTGAACAATTTTACACCGCCCAAGTACGATAACGGCGTGGTGGGAGCAAGGATCATGCTGGCCAAAAGCGAAGGCAGCGTTGATTCCACCGCCTATGATTTGGGTACGGTGAGCCACGGGTCGGATTCCAATCTGCGCATGGTTCCGGTCGGTGTGGCGGGGTTCCAGAGTCGGGCGATTCCGATGGATACGTATGTGATGCAGGATGCGGGCAGTTCGTTCCTTGCCTTCGAATCGGGCGAAATCACGATGGAACGCATCGGGGACCGCCCCGCAGCGGTCATCGATGGAATCACGGCGGCCAACGGGGCGGCGCTGCCGGTCGTGGGCATGAACTACAGTGCGGCCGAATTTTCCGTCGGCGATACGATTCCTGCACCGAAAATTGCCAGCTATGCCTCCGCCATTCCCGATACCGACATTCAATCCGGCATCGACCGCGAAAATACGCGCTACAGCCTGCGGGCGCACGAGGATAAGATCCGCGCCGTTGCGCTGGGTTCCGGGCAGGCCGCAGATCTGAATGCGTTCGAACACCGCCAGCCCGATAACACTTTGCTCAAGGCCGCAACGGCGGAAAACTATGGTTCGGTCCGTTCCTGCGAAAGCGCTCTGACGGGCGCGTTCGACGCCTATGCCGATACTCCGGTCGCGCAGGTACACCGTCCCTCGTTTAGCATTGGAACCTCCTCCGGGGGCGAGTGGTCCGATTCGGGCGTCACCTATGCCTCGGCGCGTACTTCGTTGAAGGAATACCACGATGCCGTGGTGGCGACTGCCCAGGCGGGGGGAAGCAGCTTTGCCGCGTTTGAGCTGAAGGATGCTGCCGGTGCCGTGGTTTCCCATGCGGAAGTGGGTTACGACCAAATCCGCACGGCGGTGAAAAATTTCGAGGATGGGCTGGACTATGCCGCGGACAATTCCCTTTCCCTCGGTGGGATAAGCAGCAAGGTGAACGCCTGGATCGAGCTGTTCAACGGCGACGGCAACCGCGTCACCTTCAACCAAAAGAGCGACGGCATCTACTATGCCGACGATGATAACTGGACCATCGAAAAGGACGGAGAGCTCTTTGTGCTGAAGCAGCCCGGCGGCATGGAACGCGTCTTCAATGCGCAGGGGCGCATGACCGCCATCCGCGACCTGTGGGGCAATGCGATTACCCTGTCCTATACGGACGGCAAGCTTCAGCGTGCGGAGCACTCCAACGGACAGGCCTTGGTCTTTACCTATGTTGGGGATCGGCTCGATCGCGTGGATGTTTCGGCGGACCTCTATGTCAAGTTCGGCTATAACACCGACGATCAACTCGACAGCGCCACGCGGTATGTCAACGGAGAGGCCTTCGCCTTCGACTATCAATATACGGAAAACCTACTCACGAAGAAGACCAACCCGGCGGGGCATGAATACAATTTTACCTACGAGACCGCGATCGACAACAATGTGTTCGACGAGTGGAGCCATGGTGCTCGGTTTGTTACTGCGGACGGTTCCGGCGGGGGCGCTACATTAGGTTATCACCCGACCGTGGGCGAGCCACGCCTGACCCATCGGGGCACGGGACTGGATATTAATGGACACTGGGTGCCCGAAACGGTGGAATATGTCAACGACACCACCCGGCGCATGACCTTCCCCGCGCGGGGGCAGAACGCCGTCTACGAGCATCACTACAGCTCCAAGACCCAAATGCGCGAATATAAATACGGTCCCGGCGTGGATCTGACCGACGCCCGTACCCGCGGCTTCCACTATCAATACAACGGCGAAGACATGACGGAGGAAAAGCAGTTCGACACCGCTCTCGGCGAAACGTTTTCGACCTACATGGCCTACGATGACCGCCACAACGTAACCAACCTTTCCATCGCCTACAACGGCGCCGATCCGCAGCCAGTCATGAGCGCCGGGTACAATGAGGAGCTCAACCTCCCGGTCTGGGTGGAAGATGCCGACGGGCACCGGGCCGAAACCGTTTACACCAACGGCCATGTCGCGGTCATCAAGGAATTTTACACCGAAACCCAAAGCCATGATACCCACTTTACCTATTATGCCGATGGCCAGCTTCAACAGATCCGCAACGCCAATGAGCATACGGTCGGTTTCACCTACGATGCAAACGGCTATCCCGATACTGTAACTCCCCTAGTGGGGCCGCAACTCAAAACCATCTATGATGCGTATGGAAATCCCGATACCGCGGAAGTCCTCGCTGAAAGTGGACAAAGCACCGGGCGAACAGTCGATTTCGACTACACCGCCCAAGGCTGGTTGGAACGCACGACCTTTGCCGATGGACGGGGGATCACCAACGATTACAATGCCATGGGCTATGTAACGAATCGGATCGATAGAGCAGGGCGGCACACCGACTATACCTATGCGCCGACCCGCAAACTGACCTCCGTCACGCGCTATCTCGAAAATACAGACGGCTCGCAAACGCCGCACCGCATCGCATTTGATTATGATGAACAATTCAATACCGTATCCATCACCGAGCCCAACCAGCGCACGGTCGAGGGCTATGCCATGGATATCCAGGACCGCGTCACCTCCATCACCAACATCGATGAGCAGGTGATGCACATCGACTATGGCCTCGGCGACATGGTCCGGAAAATCACCCGCTTCGACGGTTCCGCCATCACCAACACCTACGACGATAGAGGGCGACTTGAAAGCGCAGCCTACTATCATGTGGGGCAGGCGTCCTTGCCTGCCCAAACCGTAGCCTTCAGCTATTATCCTGACAGTCAGCTAAAATCCATTGCCGATGATGCTTCCGGCATCACCAACAGCTATGATTGGTTGAATCGCTTAACTTCCACCACGACTTCCGTTGCTACTGTATCCACTGTGGCTAATTATCAATACGATCTAATAGGCAACGTCACGAATGCCATCGTTTCGGTTGGAGGGGCGAGTACCACCTCGACCGCATACGAATACGATGCCGCCGAACGACTAACGAATATTTCCACCACTGAGCGCAGTGGCGACCAAGGGGGAGCAACTGCTGAGGCTCAGAGCTTCATCTATTCCTATTCGCCGGAAAATGGATTGGTTGCAACTGTCTCCAACACGGTCTCCGGTATCGCAACCACCTACGCTTATGACCTTCTTGACCGCGCAACAAACATTACCTACACGGCATCCGATGGCTCCCTGATCCAATCCATCGACTATGCGTATGATGCTGCTTCGATGATCACGAATAAAGTACAGGCACTAGGCAATGGGCAAGAGGCACAAGTGGCCTATGCCTACGATTCGCTCGACCGCCTGATCGGCGAAACCCGTACAGTTGGAGGGACGAGTTCCACCTCGTCCTTGGTCTACAACTATGACCTTGCAGGTAACCGCACTTCCGTCATTGATAATGGAACCACCAACACCTACGCCCTCGGCACGGGCAACCGCCTCGCCACTTGGGGTACCCAAGGCTCCGCCCTCTACGATGCCGCCGGCAACACCACCAACCTCGTTTCCAACGATGGCACCGAACTCGACCTCGAATGGGACGAGCGCTATCGGCTTACTTCAGCAGTTCGTGATTCCTTGTTCGATATTCGATATTCCTACGACGTGCTCGGGCGCAAGGTTTCCCGTATCGCAGGCGGCTCGCCTGCCACAGCGGAATATTACATCTATAACGGCAATCAAGTCGTCGCCGATCTCGATGCATCCGGCAACCTCCTCCGCACCTATGTCTGGGGCAAAGGCATCGATAACCTCCTGTCGTTCACGGATCACGCCTCAAACGCCACGTATTACCCCGTAAAAGACCACCAAAACACCGTCCTTGCACTGGTCGATGGAAGTGGTTCCGTGGTTGAGTCCTACGATTACGATGCGTATGGCAATGTGCTCGATGTCCGAAATAGTTTGGGTGCTTCAATCGCCAATCAACAATCGGCAATCGGCAATCGCTACAC
>NZ_JBFJYW010000269.1:0-5227 GCF_041622395.1 Pontiella sp.
CCGCGAATGCGAAAAGGCGCTCAAAAGAGCGCCTTTTCGCATGTCGGCCGAGCACCGGCTTCATGAACCTCAGGATAGCCGGAGTAGATCGTCCCTCCTACTCGACTATCCCTTTATTGTTCGCTACGATTCTATTGAAATGCTTTTTATACAGGCTCTAAAAATAGCTTCATGTCGTTCAAATTGTTCTTCGGTGCAGTTGAAGTTGAAAGTTATCAATTGGTCATCATAGACGGTGGTCATCATTATATTTCGAATGTCTCTATTTTCAGCGTGTGAGATAATCTCAAAGTAAAACCATTGCCTGTCATTGAGTTTGATAATCTCGTTTTGTTCACATTCGGCCTTGGGTGTCATATTGGGTAGAGCTTTAGTGAAGGATTGTTTTATCTCTTCTAGTTGATTTTGTTTGCGAGATGTAGGTTTGACGCTGAATTTTATTGAGACATCTCTGATCTCATTTTTCTTAATGAATTTTGAGGAAGTCTGGGGCGACTGAGGTGGATTCGGTTTTGATACAAGGATGAATTCGGCTGGGAGATTGAACTTTACTCCATCGCAAACTGAAACTTCTTCTCCGTTAACAATGGATGCGAAGGCTAATGCAACTATGGCTAGTGCTATTGGTTTCATTTTTTCTCCTATTTAGCGAACAGTTTATTATTAGGCAGATTTGCCTGATATCCTGATATTGGACGGTTTTCGGGCAAATCTGCTTGATTGTTTTCCGCAGCAACCGCACCCTGCGGTCTTTGAAAAACAGAGTGGTTTGCGGGAGGTGTTTATGGCAAGCAAAATCCTTGAAGAAACTCGTGATATTTTGCGGCGGCGCAGGTATTCATACCGGACGGAACAGACCTACATCGGCTGGATCAAACGCTATATAAAGCATTTTAAAATGCGGACGCGCTCCGACTTGGAGGGAGGGGAGCGCAATGTGGAGGAATTTCTGACGCATCTGGCGCGCGAGGAACACGTTGCCCCGTCCACGCAGAATCAAGCGCTGAACGCATTGGTTTTTTTCTATAGGCACGTTCTGAAACAGCCGATGGATGACTCGATCAACGCGGAACGCTCCGCCCCGCGGATCAAAGTGCCCGTTGTGTTGACGCGGGACGAAACGAGCCGATTACTCGGAGGAATGGGAGGTACGCACCAGCTGGTCGCAAAGTTGCTGTATGGTTGCGGGCAACGCAATGCCGGTCGGCACCGCTTCGCCTGCCACCACCGCAAGATCCTCGGCAACCGGAACGCTGCCATGCTGCCGGGCAATCTCAAGAAGCGCCGCTTCGTTTTCCGCGGCGGTTCCATCCGCATACAGCGCAAACGCGCCGCCCGGAAACCGGTTGCGTTCGCCCAGTTTGGTCCAATCGAACTGGAGCGAGGAAGCGGATACCGTGGCTTCCGCGTTCTCGTCGAGCGCCACGACATGGACCGTGCTCGAGATCGGCAGGGTCACCCGGATGCCCAGGGAGTTGTCGTACAACGGCAGTTGCTCAACCCCGATGAGCCGGAAAAGCAGGTGGTGGTCATATGCATCGGCCCTGAAAAGCATCTTCACCAATCCTTGATCCTCGTCGAGCAGCTCCACCACACCGCTCTGCCCGGTTGCATCGATCATATCCCAGCTCTTTATGTCGTCTCCGTTGAAGATGCGCAGCTGGGCGTTGCCGGTTTCCGCGCTCAGGTGTTCGGCGCCGCCGAGCTGCAGGCTGGAAACATTGCCATTGGCATTCCAGGTCATCGAATGGACCGGCGAACCCTTGGAGGAAGGACTCAGGAATATCCTATCCAGGCGGCAGGGTTCCTCTCCGTCGGAATAGGCGAGCAGCTCAAGGGTCTGGCCGGCGTCCAGGGCGACGCCCGGCGTTTGGTGCGCGACGAGGTTGGTGGCCCCGGGATCGGCACGGCCCAGATCGCGGTTGGCGGACCAGGCATCGATCAATTCACCATCGAGAAACAGTTTGTAGACCGCGTCGCCGTCGTTCTCGTCAAAATAGGTCGTCTGGATGTCGTAGAACCCGGCCCCCGAAAGCGCGAGGGTCTGCGATGCCGTTCCGGCGACTCCCCCAAGCACAATCACCCGCCCGCCCGACGCGGCCGCCTGCGATTCGATGGCGAATCCGTCGAGCGTCATCGTTTCCGCCTCGAAGAAAGACGCTTCGAGCAGCTCGATTAGGCCGTGCCTGTAGACGCCCGCTCCGGTGCTATTCGCGCCCGGCACGACCCCGATCAGCTCCTCGATTTCCAGCTCGTCGGTGTCATTGATCCCGAAGTCGGTCGTCAGGAGCAGACTGTCCGTCTGGTTGGTTTCCGTGTCGGCGTAATAGTTGAAATCGATATCGACATACACCTCGCCGGTCGCATCGTCCTGCACCAGCTCGACCGAGTTGATGCTGAAGAACTCACCGCCCGTGTTGCATTTGCTCTGGAGTTTGATCGTGCCGGCATAAGTGATTCCTCCATCCACGAATGAAATGCTGCCGGATTCGAAGGTGTAGCGCGCATCGATGTATTTAAACCCCGCATCATCGGTTTCGTTGAAGATGTAGTAATCGCCGGTTCCGGCGAGCGTGTTGATCGTAAGGGTGTAATCCCCATTGGTGGACCGCTCGTCGGAACGGCCGCCGCTGATGACTTCGCCGGCGACCATCGTCGTCACCGGCGAGTTGTTCGCGATGGGGTTGTTCCCCTCGATACTGGAAACCGGGTTGCTGTCGCTGAAATCCTGATAGTAGAGGGTTGCTGCCCGACTCATCGAAACGGCGGCCAGAAGAACCAGTAAGATACGTATTGTTTTCATGCGATGATTCCTTACTTACAGCTTGCTGTTGGATTCCAGAACGTAGACGTCCCCGAGAGTGATGTACTGCACATTGAGCTCCGGCGAGCCCGTTCCGCTGCCCGCCGCAGTGGTCACCGTGTTGGTTCCGCCGATGACCGAGAACGCCGTTGGGGTCGCCGCCAACGTGCGGTCGAAATTCCAGTTGTTGTCATACACGTTCACCGAGCTGCCCCCGGCAAACTTCAGGTATTCGCCGGGTTCGATATCGCCCGTGACGGAGAGGGTTCCGGTGCCGTTGACCGTGATCAGCGGGTCGTGCAGCGCGGTGGAGGTTTCCACGACGCGGATCACCACCTGCGGTTGCTGTGCGCCGTACGGGTTGTACAGCGCCATCGTCGCGCCGGCGGAGATCGCCTGGAAGCGCGGCACCGCGCCCCACTCCTGTTCGATATGGTAAAGCGCATCCTCTCCCGAGGTGCGACCCATAATGCGATGCGGCGTGAAGATATACCGCCCGGTTGCGTTGGTGCCGAGCACCAGCACATCCTCGCTCTCGTAATGGCTGCTGCCGGACGTCCGCTTCGTCATGCTTTCAATGTACGCGACATCGGCGGCGTCCAGCACCGGCGCAAGCTCAAGCCAGTATTGGAAAATCCGCAACACCTCGTCGCTGAGGCCATGGGCGGCCAAAAGATCCGCGCTCACGCCATAGCCGCTTTGCGGGCAGCTCAACGTCACCCGCCGGCCATTGAGAAGAATTCCGTCTTCGGCGTGAAAGTGGGTATCCAGCAAGCTGGTCGCCAATTTCGGGCGATTTAAATCTTCCAGCCGCAGGCCGACTTCGAGCGGGAAATAGCCATAGCTCAGATCGTCCCGGACCGCGCTGAACTGCTGCTCGAAGTGGGCGGAAATACTGCCGCCGACTCGACTCGACGTGGTGGGATGATCCACGTAGCCGTATATGCGGTCGAACAGATCCCGGATCGCCCACGGATAGATGTCATGAATCTCCGGGCCGTCGAAATGGAGGTGCCCCAACTGCAGGTCGTTGACGAAGCCGGCATATTCCAGGGCCAGCTCGTCCATCAGGCTGTTTGTCTGGTCGAGGTCGTAGGCCGGAATGTAGTTGCTGTTGTAGGAACAGTGCAGCCCAACCATCTCATCGGCGGCCCCGTGAGCCGCGGAATCCGTGCCGCCCAAGCCGCGCGTGCAGTTTTCAAGAATCCAGACATCATCGTCCGTGCGCCGGAATGCGCCGACCTTGACGATTTCGTTCCCGAGCCGAAAATAGTTCCAATAAAGTCTCTTGCCCGTGTGCGCGATGTTCATGCCAAGCAGGGGCGCGGACACGCCCGCATCCGGCACGAAACGAAGGGTGGTTGCGGAGGCATCGACCGCTTTTTCCAGCGTCCCGGTTCCCCAGGAGGCCAGGCGATCATCGACGCCGCCGACGATGTAATCCGGGTCGTTCTTGCCAATCACGCAGCTCACGCTGTGGAGCCGCAGCAAGACGCCGTTGGTTCGCAGATGGTTCGAATAGGCGAGCAGATCCGCCTTCCCGGCGGGAAACACATTCGTGTTCACGTGGACGCGCGAATTGTAGTTCGGCCAGTACTCGCCCCGCCACGTTTTCGTATGCAGCTTGACCCGCTTGATGTGGTTGGAAAACACATAGGAGTCGGTCAGGCGGTAGAGCTCCTCCTGCGAACCGGCCTCCAGCTCCACCTCGCTCATATCGTTGTTCTGTGCGGCATAGGCCTCCACCCAGGCCCGCACGTCGTTCGGGTTCCAGCTCGCCTGCCCCGCCGGCCGCACCATGAGCCCGGCCGCATGCTGGGTCGACCAGATCTCGGCCAAGGCGGCGTCCAGATCGTCGCCGGTCAGGGTCCCGTCATACAGGACAAAACTGCCGCGTTCCCCGTCATACCGAGAGCCCCAAAGGTAGCGCCACACCATCTCGATGCTGGAGCCGGCGCGGTAGCGGCTGCTGTAGCTGTTTCCGGAGACATCGTTCAGTGAAAAAAAGCGAACCGTGTCATTCGCCCGCAGGGTCAGGTTGATTCCCCAATTGCGGTCCGTCGCGGCAATGCCCTGCACGTCGATCAAGTGGATCGCCAAGTGCCGGTCATAAGCGTCGATCCGAAAGGTGAACCGCGGCAGGCCGTCGGGATGCGAAACGGAGACCTCGTCGCCCGAAACCAAGAGGTCGGTCAAAAGGGTATCGGTTACGGATGTGCCGTCGAAATAGCGAAGATGAAAACCGGCCGAAGCCTGGGATGCAAAGCGGTCGACATCGCCCAACACCAGCGTGGCCGGCTGGCCGGAGGCATCGAACGTGAGTTCCGATGCGCCAAACCCACCTGACGGCAAACCGATGCAGGCCGCCATCAAGCTGAAGCCGAAACAAAACAGAGTATCTCTTTTCACAGGCTGCCTCACAGA
>NZ_JBFJYW010000270.1:0-5209 GCF_041622395.1 Pontiella sp.
AGCCTGCGGAACCCCCGGGGGCATGCCTCTAATTTGACAGGGAAATCCGACCGAGGCTCAATCAACTTCAGCCATAAGGTCTGGAAACTAAACAAAAATGAACCCAAAGTTTAAAAAATTCATCATCGTAGGATTGTTCATTCTATGTCCTATCGCCAAAGCAGGATTGATCCTAACTCAAGGGCAATCATATGAGTTTGAGTTTTCATCAATCTCATTATACGCCTTTGATCCAGATAACCTTTACGGAGATCCGCCAGTTGCAATTAGTAATCAACAAGCACATGCAGATTTTCAATTAGGAAGCAACCAACTCGACCCTGGCGAAAGTTTAATTCTTTCTCTTTTTGAGAACAATGAAGCAGAGCCTGTAATTCGTTCGAGTTCATTCAGCGCTACTCGCCATTCTTTTTCTGGAGGAGGATTATACCTTGGAGATCTCTCTTATATTCCATGGCAAGACAAACAAGGAATCCTTCGTATCGATGTTTTATCAGGAACAGTTGAAATTGACTCATTCAAAACAGCAACTGTCATAGATAATCAATATTACGAACAAACATACGCTATTCCGGAACCCAATTCAGTGGGGTTGATAATTATAGGAACAGGAATTCTCTACCTAAGAAGAAAAAGATTTTCCAAATCGGGTAAAGAGGAGAGACTAACTCCTTCTCCCCACACCACGAACCACGTGGATCTTACGCGGTAAAGCGCACCGTTTTCATGCCTAACGCATATATCCCGCGCCGGTCACTTTCGACGTTCGTGCGCCGCGCTGGCGCATCTGTCTGGCGGGGTGGAAGTCCCCGTCATCGCAAGCCAAGCTCCTTGCGGTGTATCGAGTATTGGGCTTTCGGCGGAGCGTGCGAAAGCAAGCGAACAAGGAAAGTTAAGCGTATACCGAGTAACCTGCAGGCCGCAAGGGAGGAGGCCGTATCTCTCTAAAGCCATTCAGCTTCGTTAACACGTATAAGTGCAGGGGTCGAGGGAGTGAACGTGGGGTGTCCGTTTTCTTGCCCCAATGGCGTACTATAGATGTATTGACCTAAATCCGGGAATGGAACCACCGATGAACCCAGATGGACACGGATACTCAATGAGACAAGGAGCTTGCCCGCTCACCCGCCGGAGTAAGAACCAGTTCTGCCTATCCTGTCCATGAACCTGTGTTTATCGGCAATCGATCGCCGGGATGGCTGCCAATGGGGGACGGATAATCCCGCATGAATGGTTGAGGGAGACTGGGCCGCGGCTATGTGATGGGGTTATGGTCGGTGGGTTCATGCAAACTTGTCTGCGACGGTTGAAGCGATGAAGAAGGATGTGGAGATAAACAACATGCAGGGAAAATATTTTGGGGTGGTCTGTAGCGTGGGGGTGTTGTTGGCCGGAATCGCCCGGTCGGAAACAATCACCGTTACCGCCGAGCCGCAGCAACTGGTTATCGAGAAGGGCATGAATGCGAAGCCGAACGCGGCGGGCATCGTGCTCACGCGCGAAGTCCAGCTGCCTGCGTTTAAGCGGGGGATCTACTACCGTCCGTTTTCGGGGGGTGTTGCCCGGGGCAACCGCGTGGAAGGGGTGGCCTTCAACTCGATCGGCGAGCTCCAGTCCTACAAACCCTCCCAAACCCGCAAGGGGCACACGAATGTGCAGCAGGGTCAGTTCATCCTTCTCGAATTGACCGATGGCCGTTATCTGGGGCTGTTGCCGATGACCTCGGAAAAGGTGTATGGGCAGTTCTTCGTCGAGAAGGGGAAGCTACTGCTGAAAACCGGGAATTATGGAACGGACCGGGTCGAGGGGGACATTCCGCTCGTGATCTGGGCCTATGGCAACTCGCCATATTCCGCCACGCGGCTGGTTTGGGAGCAGGTCTTTGAATCGGGGTATGTCGCGGCCAGACCGCGTGCCGAAAAATCCTTTCCCGAGGAGCCCTATGGGTATCTCGGCTGGTGCTCCTGGGAGCACTACAAGCGCGATATTTCCGAACCGGTCATTGCCGATGCCGCGAAAACCCTGGAGGCCTCGAAGGCCCCGTTCCGCTGGGTGATGGTCGACGATGGCTACTTTACCGAAACCGGGCGCAAGCTGGTCAGTCTGGAACCCGATCCCAAGAAATTCCCGCAGGGGTGGGGGGCGGTGACCGCGCTGAAAAACGAGGACGGCATCAAGTGGATCGGCATCTGGCGCAATATGCTGGGGTACATGGAGGGCATTCATCCCGAGCACACGATGAAGGAGCTCGAAGGCCAATTGGTGGCGGGCAAAGTGACCCAACCCAGAAGCCTCGTGAAGGGTGCCTATATGGTTCCGGCCGAAACGCCCGAAGGGGCGAAAGCGTTGCATGATCTGATGGCCCGCGATGCCGTAAAAAACGGGTTTGATTTCACGAAGGTCGATTTCCAGACCAAATGCTTCGATCTGTATGGCGGGCTGGGCAATGCCGCCCGTGCGTCGCAATACAACAATGCGGCATTGGAAGCCGCCTGCCACGCCAACGGGCTTCCGCTGCTCAACTGTATCTCGCAGCCGAACATCAATTCGCTCCAGTTCAGCCACAGTGCGCTGACCCGTTCCAGTCCGGACTACAACCAGAAGGACAAGGACAAGAACAAATGCAATGCCTACCAGAGCTTTGCCAACCACCTGTGGCTGAGCCAGACCGTCTGGGGAGATCTGGACATGTTCCACTCCCACGACGAGCGCGATGTGCATCCGATGGCGATTGCCCGCGCGATTTCCGGCGGCCCGGTCTATGTCTCCGACGAGCCGTCCAAGATTAATCCGGATGTGCTGATTCCCTTCGCTTATGAAGACGGCAAGTTGCTGCGCACCGCGGCGCCGGCAACCCTCCTGCCGGAAAGTTTTTTCATTCATCCGTTCCGCGACGAAGAAGTCATCCGGGTTGTTGCACCGATGGAAGACGGGGTGGCGGCCATTGCGCTGTTTAACTTCACGGAAAGCGGCAAGGTCCTGAAAAGCGGATTTGCGGCAAAGGACTACGGCCATGCCGGCGAACTGCTGACGCCGAATCCCGGAGTATGGAATATCCCGGCAGACGGGCTGCTGGTCTATGATCGGGAACGCCGGTCGGTTACGGATCTCGGGCAAGGCTTCTCCTCGGAAATTCCGAATTTCGATGCCCGGCTATATCTTGTTTACCCGAAGACCAAAGGCTGGGCCGTGATCGGCCGGCCGGACAAATATCTGCCGGCCGCGGCGGTTCGGCTGAAATCCGTTTCCGAAAAACAGGTGGCGTTCACGCTGGAGGAATCGGGGCCGCTGATGGTCTGGAGCAAAAACGGCGCACCGAAAACGGAGGGGGTTGCCTTTAAAGCACTGGGCAATGATCTCTATCTGGCCGATCTGCCCGTTGCCCCGGGAACCCGCGAAATGTCGCTTTCCCGCTAGCGAAATATCGGCCGTTTTCCCGCGCCGGCCGGATCGTTGACCTTCGGGGGGATCGTTTTTGTGGAGTAATTCAACGAGCGACTTTGGATGGAACGCCGAAGTTTAAAATGACAGGAAGGAAGGTGTGACGATGGATTTTAAAAAGAGGTTGGGGGTTGGTCTGCTGCTCTTTGCCGCGGCTTTTTCCGGCAACGCGAGTGCGCAGGCGGTTCCGGGGGCGGTGGGCGATGCCGAGGTTCCGGCGCGTGCCCAAAAACAGCCCAACGTGGTTTTCATTTTGGCCGATGACCTCGGCTACGGCGATCTGGGCTGCTATGGCGCCACGAAAGTGAAGACGCCGAATATCGACCAGCTCGCCTCCGAAGGGCGGCGCTTTACGGATGCGCATTCGGCTTCGGCGGTCTGTTCGCCGTCACGGTATGGGTTGCTGACCGGCGAGTATCCGTTCCGCGGAGACAACGGCAAAGGATACTGGGGGCCGTGCGACCATTTCCAGCCGCTGATGATCGCCACCGACAAGCTGACCCTGGCCCAGGTGTTCAAAAACAAGGGCTATGCCACGGCGGCGTTCGGGAAATGGCATCTGGGCTTTGGCGAAGGCAAAACCGACTGGAACCAGCCGTTGCGCCCGGGGCCGCTCGAGCTCGGGTTCGATTACTATTTCGGGGTGCCCAAGGTGAACAGCGGCTTCCCGTTCGTCTATGTCGAGAACGACCGCATCGTCGGCTATGATCCGAACGACCCGATCACCTTCGATAAACCCTACTCGGAAACAACCACCTATCCTCCGGAAGCCGGGCCCAAGACGGACAACCGGGTGGGCGGCGCAAAAAAAGCCCACGCGATTTACGACGACGAAAAGACGGGCCCGCTGCTGGTCGATAAAGCGGTCTCGTGGATCAGCGAAAACAAAATGAAGCCGTTCTTCGTCTATTTCCCGACGACCAATATTCACCATCCGTTCACGCCCTCGGCGGCGTTCAAAGGTTCCAGCGAATGCGGACTGTACGGCGATTTTATCCAGGAGTTCGACTGGATGGTCGGTGAACTGGTGAAGTGCCTGGAGGAAAACGATCTGGTCGACAACACCCTGATCATTGTCACCAGCGACAACGGCGGCATGTTCAACCGCGGCGGGCAGGATGCCTTCGCCGATGGGCACCGCCAGAACGGCGAGCTGCTCGGTTTCAAATTCGGCGTCTGGGAAGGCGGACAGCGCGTGCCGTTTGTGGCCAAATGGCCGGGCAAAATTCCGCCGAACTCGGTGTCCGACCAGTTGATCAGCGGCGTGGATATGCTGGCCACTTTTGCCGCGCTCACGGGGCAGGCGGTGGCGAGCAAGCAGCTCGCCGACAGCATCAACGTGTTGCCGGCGCTGGTCGGCGATCCGGAACATCCGTTGCGCAACGAGCTGGTCCTCATCCCCCGGCAGCCCAGTCATGTTTCCATCCGCAAAGGCAAATGGATCTACATTCCGCAACAGGCGGCCGGCGGGTTTAAGGGCAAGCCGGGCACGCATGGCGCCGGCGGCCCGGCCGCGGTCTCGTTTGTCGGCAACCAAAACAGCGACATCGAAAACGGCAAGATCAAAAAAGACGCGCCGCCCGCGCAGCTCTACGATCTGAGCACCGACGTCAACCAGACGAAAAACCTGTATAACGAATACCCGGAGGTCGTACAGGAAATGAAAGCGCTGCTTGCCAGGCATTATCGCCCGGCCAGGAACGGCAAAAAGAAATAGACGGCCGGGAGTCCGGGCTTCGCGGCCGGAACCCTGTTTTGCCACCCGCTG
>NZ_JBFJYW010000271.1:0-5208 GCF_041622395.1 Pontiella sp.
GTCGTCGTGGTTGACCATCGGCGAAAGGGTTTCGGCGGTGATGACGATCACCTTCTTTTCCGGCGCGTTGGTCAGGAAATCGAAGGCCGACTGCAAGGCATACATGTAGCCCGAGCAGGCGGCGTTGACGTCGTGCGCCTGCATGGCCACTTCGCCCTTGGCCGGGCTGAGCTTGTGCAGGACGCTGCAGGCCAGCGACGGCGTCATGGCCAGCGGCGTTCCGGTGGAGCAGATGATGGCGCCGATATCGGAAATCTGAAGCCCTTCCTTTTTAAGCAGCTTTTGGGTGGCCTCGACCGCGAGGGAGAGCACGTTTTCGTCGCCATCGATCCAGTAGCGGTTTTCGATGCCGGTGCGCTTGCGGATGGCTTCGGAGTCCCATTCGCCATGGCCCTGCAGCAGCTCGTCGTTGGTGAGGTGGCGCGAGCCCAGCACGGTGGTGATGTTCGAGATGTAGATCGGCTTCGGTTTGCACGCGCCGCTGGTTGGGGCGGCTTCGACCGCTTCCGTGGCGCGCCGCCGTTCCATGATCGGCGTGCCGGGCTCTTCCTTGGTGAGCGGCTTGAGCTGCGCGGCCTCGTCGGACGCGATCTTGATCATCGGCGTGCCGACGGTCAGCGTGTCGCCTTCCGCAACCATCACTTCGGAAACGGTGCCGGAGACGGGCGAGGAGATATCCATCGAAGCCTTGTCGGCCTCGACCGAGGCAATCAGATCGCCTTCGGCAATCGCGGCGCCGGCTTCGATCAGCAGGTTCGCCACGGTGATCGTTTCGTCGGACGGGCTGGAGCCGATGGCCTTGACGGTGACGGTTCCGGCTTCCTCTTCCACGGGTTTTTCCCAGTGGATGTCGACCTCGAGCAGTTCGCAGCATTTTTCGAGCGTGCGCTTGAAGGAGGGCAAGACCTCGATCTGGCAGGAAAAATCGTAGGGAATGTAGGTGTCGGGGCGGGTGACGCGTGCGACCTGCACCTCGTGCCCGGCCTTTTCGCAAATGGCCGCCACGATTTCGCCGCCCATGCCGGCGGTCTGGTTGTCTTCGTGCACGACGATCAGCTTGCCGGTCTTGCGGGCGGAGGCGAGCACGGTTTGCTCGTCCCACGGGAAGATGGTCCGCAGGTCGATGACTTCGGCGTTGAGGCCGATTTCGGCCAGCGCCTCGGCGGTGTGTTCGACGACGGGCATTGCGCCGCCCCAGCTGACGAGGGTGATGTCCTGCCCGGCGCGGGCGATGCGCGCCTTGCCGATCGGGACATACTGCTGCTCCACGTCGGCGGAGGTGGTGTTGGTGCGGTCGTTGATCAGGCTCTTCGGGAAGAGGAAGACCGACGGACGGCCCGACTCGGCGATGGCGTTGAGCAGCCCGGCCGCGTCGGCGGCGGTGGACGGCATGAAGACGTCGATGCCCGGCACGTGCGCGAGAATGGCTTCCATCGTCTGCGCGTGGTACGGGCCGAGGCCCGGCCGGTAGGCGCCGGCGATCGACATCAATAGAACCGGGGTTTCCCACTGGCCGTTGGTGCGCCAGTACATGGCGCCGATCTCGGAGAGGAGGTGGTTGTAGGCCACCGGCATGAAGTCGGCGAATTGCATGAAGGCGATCGGATGCCCGCCGGCCAGCGCCTGCCCGGTGGCGACGCCGAGAATGGTGTTTTCGGCGAGCGGTGCGTTGCTGACCTGGTGCGGGAAGGCTTGCGAAAGGCCGCGGGTGAGGCCGAACACGTCGCCCTTGGGATCTTCGATGTCCTGTCCGTTGAGCGTGGTTTTCGGATCGTTGGCCAAGCGGGCCTTGAGGGTCGCGCGCATCGCCTCGAGCATGCTGAGGTGGCGGTTTTCGGCGGTCCCGAGGTATTCCTCGCGCTGTTCGGGCAGCGGTTTCTTCGCGGTCAGATCGGCCTTGGGGGTGGTGCCTTTGCGGCCGGTGTGGAACGCGGCATCGATCTTTTCCTTCACCTCGTCCTCGACGGCCTCGACGGCGTCGGCCGCCACGCCGTTGGCCAGCATGTAGTTGCGCAGCTTGGCGCACGGGTCGGCGTTTTCCTGGGCGTTGCGCAGGTCGGCTTCGGAGCGGTAGACCGATTGGTCGTCGGCGTTGGTGTGGCTCTCGAGCCGCTCGACGTTGAAGACGACGATCTGCGGGCCGCGGGTTTCGCGCAGTTGGCCCACGAGTTCGCCGAACTTGCCGTAGGTCGCGACGGCGTCGGAGCCGTCGATCCGGTGGATCGGCAGGCCGTAGAAGGCGTCGGTTTCGCCGTCGGGCAGGGAATAGAAGGTGTTGCCCTTGGTGACGGTCGAGAGCGCAAAGCGGTTGTCTTCGATCAGGAACAGCACGGGCAGGTTGGAGCGGACGGCCTCGGCGACGGCTTCGTAGAAGTCGCCCTGCTGGGTGGCGCCGTCGCCGACCGATACGAGCACGAAGGGCTTCTCGGCGTTGCCCTTGATGGAGGAGGCGACGCCGACGGCCTGCAGCACGTTGCTGCCGACGAGCGTCGGGGTGCTCATGATGTTCAGCGAGGGGTCGCACGGGAATGCCGGCATGCGCCGCCCGGCGGAGTTGGATTCCTGCTTGGAGAAGAGGCCGTAGAAGACCGTTTCGTAGGAGACGCCGCGGGCGTAGGCGAGTGCCCGGTCGCGATAGTGCAGGTGCAACCAGTCGCCTTCGATCAGATGCGGGGCCAGGGCGGCGGCCGCTTCGTGTCCCGACGAGGGAATGTAGAAAAAGACCTCGCCCCGCTGAGCCGCCGCGGATTGCAGCTGGTCGGTGTAGCGCGAGGCCGCCATGGGGCGGTAGAGTTCGAGCATTTGTTTTGCGGAAGGTGTATTCATGAATTTCCGGTGTCCTAATTAAGCGAAAATAGTACGGAAGGCGTTTTGGGAGGTCGATTCGTAAATTGGATTATCTCTAGGCTTTGACTCTCGACATGCCGCTGGATATGTTGTTCCTTATTCTGTTGATTAATACATTATGAAAAAGAGAAACGTAGACCTTGTATGCGACATCGCGGAACTGATTTCCCTTGAGGAGGTTGGGCGCGACCGGCGTGAACTTTTGCAGAAAGTTGTGACCTCCGTGGCCAAGCACATGATGGCCGACGTCTGTTCGATCTATATCTACGACGAAGAGGAGAAGGTGCTCACCCTGCGCGCCACCCAGGGGCTGGAACCGGCCGCCATCGGAACGGTCAAGTTGCAGTTGGGCGAGGGCATCACCGGCCGGGCCGTCCGTGAACTGCGGCCGATCTGCGTCGGATCGGCCTCGCAAAGCTCGTCGTACAAGTTTTTCCCGGGGATTCACGAAGAGGAATACGAAGCCTTCCTGACCGTTCCGATCCTGCGCGGCCTGCGGCGCATCGGCGCCTTGGTGGTTCAGGCGCGCGATGCCAACTATTTCACCCCCAACGACGTGAAGGCCCTGCGGGCGATCGCCGCGCAACTGGCCACCATGATCGAAAACGTGCAGCTGCTGAGCGGGGCGCGCGTCGAGGCCGAGGCCGAGCCGCAACCCGTCAGACGGACGCTCAGCGAAAATATCCTGCGCGGCAGGTCCGCCAGTACGGGGACGGCGCGCGGCAAAGCCTATACGCTCGCGTCCGGCCATGCCGAGAGTTGTCTCCTGCCGGATCCGGAAAGCAATGGCCATACGGTCGCCGATTTCGAGCTGGCCATCGAAAAAACCGCGCAGCAGATCGAAAAGCTCCAGCGGCAGACCAGCGAAGAGCTGGCCGATGTGGCCGTCTTGATTTTCAGCGCCCACCTGCTGATTCTCGAAGACGACCAGTTTACCGGGCGCATCTCCAACCTGATCCGCACGGGAACCCCGGGCGTCAAGGCCATCGCCACGGTCGTCGATGAATACGTCGAGGTCTTTTCCAAAAGCAAGATGCCGCTCATTCGCGAAAAGGTGCTCGACGTCAAGGATTTGGGCAACCGGCTGACCCGAAACCTGCTGAATGAAACGGACGAGGAATGCGACTACCGCGGCCAGATTATCATTGCGCACGAGCTGCTGCCGTCCGATATCCTCAAGCTTTCCGCCGAAAACGTCGAAGGCTTCATCATCAGCAGCGGCGTCACCTCGCATAACGCGATCATTTGCCGCTCGCTCGGGATCCCGATGGTGGCGCTCGCCCGCGAGCTGGCCGACGGCATCCCCGTTGGCGAAGCGTTGCTGATGGATGCGGAGCAGGGCATCGTCTACCTGAAACCGAGCGACGAGGTCTATGCCAAATACCGCGAACTCGACGCCGCCTGGAAGGTCCTGCACGATGCCGCCGACGTGAAGGAAGAAACGCGGGCCAAATGCGGCGAACGCGTGCATATCTATGCAAACATCAACCTGTTGAGCGATCTCAAGCCCGCCCGCAAATTCAAGGCCGAGGGCGTCGGGCTCTACCGCTCCGAGTTTCCCTTCATCGTGCGCAACGATTTCCCGCCCGAAGACGAGCAGTATGTGATCTATAAGAAGCTCGTCGACCAGATGGAGGGCAAAACCGTCACCTTCCGCACGCTGGATATCGGCGGCGACAAGATGCTCTCCTACTATTCCAACGTCAACGAGGCCAATCCGTTCCTCGGCATGCGCGCCATCCGGTTCTCGCTGCGCAACAAGGATATTTTCTGCCAGCAGCTGCGCGCCTTCCTGCGCGCCGGGGCCGAAGGAAACACCCGGATCATGTTCCCGCTCGTGTCGTCGGTCGATGATTTCATCAATGCGCGAACCATTGTCTATGAATGCATGGACGAGCTGGAAGCGGAGGGCATTCCCTTCAGCCGGGAAACGCAGCTCGGGGTCATGATGGAGCTGCCCTCGGCGGTCGAAGTGGTCGATGAGCTGGCGGCGGAGGCGGATTTCCTCTCGATCGGGTCCAACGATCTGATCCAGTACATGCTCGCGGTCGACCGGACCAACGAGCAGGTTTCCAGTCTATACCTCGCCCACCATCCGGCCATTCTGCGCGCCATCAACCGGATCGTCTCGGCGGCCATGACCCTGGGAAAAGATGTCTCGATCTGCGGCGACCTCTCCGCCGATCCGCGGATGCTACCCTTCCTGCTCGGCGTCGGTCTCCGCAACTTCAGCATCGATATCGTCAATGCGCCCACGGTGCAGCGGATGGTCAACAACATTGCCATCAAGGATGCCGAGGAGATGGCCGACGCCATGCTCGACCTCGGTCGCATCAGCCAAATCGAAGCCTTCCTGCTCGA
>NZ_JBFJYW010000272.1:0-5186 GCF_041622395.1 Pontiella sp.
AGATTGTCCGCGGTCCCATCGTGCGCGAGCCCGATGGGTTGGCGATGAGCTCGCGCAACAAATACTTGACCAACCTCCAGCGCCAAAACGCCCTTTGCCTGCGGCAGGCGCTCGACCATGCGGCGGACCTGCTGGAGCAAGGGGTGTCGGACGTCGCCGTCCTGCGCAAGGGCATAGCCACCCTGATCGCCCGGGTGCCGGAGGCCGAGATCGACTATATCGCGTTTGTCGACGACGCTTCGCTGGCGCCCGTCGATGCCGTCGAAGGCAGCACGTTGGTTGCGCTGGCGGTCAAATTCGGATCCACCCGCCTAATCGACAACGCGGTTTTGGTGCCGTAGGGGCCTGCTAGCGAAACGCTTGCGATTTACCGGTCTTTTTTTGGATATTTTTGTTTGAAAGCCATGGGCTCATCATTACATTGGTCTCCGCTTTTGAGAACACTGGTGCGGTAGCCAAGCGGTTAGGCAGTGGATTGCAAATCCACCTAGATCGGTTCGACTCCGATCCGCACCTCCACTTTTTCCAGGTCAACCAATCGATAACAGGAGAATAAAATGTCGGTTCCACAGGATCTGTTCTACGCCAAAACCCACGAGTGGGTTAGCCTCGAAGACGGAATCGCTACCGTTGGTATTAGTGATTTCGCCCAGAGCCAGCTCTCCGATTTGACCTTTGTCGAATTGCCCGAAGTTGGAACTGAATTCTCCGCCGGCGACGAAGCCGCCGTGGTTGAATCCGTCAAGGCCGCCGCCGACGTCTATGCCCCGGTCAGCGGCGAAGTCGTCGAGGTCAACGAGGCCTTGGAAGATGCGCCCGAACTCATCAACAAAGATGCCTTCGGTTCCGGATGGTTGTTCAAAATCAAGGTGTCGGACGAGTCCGAGATCGACGACCTGATGGATGCGGATTCCTACGAGGAACTCTGCCCGGCCGATTAATTCGTGCCGTTAGCACCAGTACTTCAGGAGGACGCCCGTCCTCCTTTTTTTTCGTCATGAATGCATGGTCCGTCAGTTTCAACGAGCCGGTTCCTTATCAGGAGGGACTCGATCTCCAGCGCCGGTTGCTTAAGGCGCGGCAGGAGAACCTGATTCCCGACACGGTCCTGGCGCTGCAGCACACGCCGACCGTGACGCTGGGCAACCGCGGGCGCGACAACTACCTGCTCAAGACCGAAGACGAATACCGGGCGCTCGGCATCGACCTCTTCCAGGTCGAGCGCGGCGGCGACGTGACCTTCCACGGGCCCGGCCAGTGGGTGCTCTATCCCATCCTGTTCCTGGGCGGCAACGAGGCCGATTCCCATGGCTACCTCTCCAATCTCGAGGAGATCGCCATCCGCACGTTGGGCGACTACGGGGTCGAAGGCTTCCGCCGCGAAGGCAAGTCCGGCGCGTGGACCCAGGCGGGGAAGATCGCCGCCATCGGGTTTCGTCTCAAGAAATGGGTTTCGTTCCACGGCATGAGCTTCAATGTCTGCAACGACCTGATGGGGTTCGGCACCATCGTTCCCTGCGGGCTCGTCGGCGAACCCGTTGCTTCGTTGAAAACCATTCTCGGCGAAACCTGCCCGCCGATGCCCGCCGTGCGCGATTCCCTGCTCAACCATTTCTCCTCCGTTTGCAACCGCGAACTGGAGCGGTTCGATGCCGCCGGCGCGCTTCCGCATCCGCTGGCGGAGCTGGTTCATCCGTCTGCCTGAGTCCCGTCGCGGGGCAGAAAAACATTGAACAAGCATCGGATAATCCCTAGCTTCTGCCAGCTAATTTAAATCAACAGGAGAGAGATATGTCCGTAATGCAAGTTACCGAAATCATGAAAATTCTTCCCCACCGCTATCCCTTCCTCATGGTCGACCGCATCGTCGAGATGGACATGGAAGCGGGCACTGTGGTCGGCATCAAGAACCTCACCATGAACGAAGAGTTTTTCCAGGGCCATTTCCCCGGCAATCCGGTGATGCCCGGCGTATTGCAGATGGAAGCGATGGCGCAGGTTGCCGGCGTGATGCTCAATTCGCGTGCCGGAAACGAAGGCAAGACCGCCTACTTCATGTCGATGAACAACGTCAAGTTCCGCAAAATGGTGATCCCGGGCGACCAGCTGCGCATCGAGGTCGAATCCGTTCGCCTGCGCACGCGCATGGCCACGGTCTACGGAAAATGCGTTGTGGATGGCGCGGTCGTCAGCGAAGCCGAGCTCACGTTTGGGTACGGAGCTTAGGACCATGGCACAGATCCACCCAACAGCCATTGTGGCCGACGGTGCGCAGATTGCCGACGACGCGATTATCGGCCCCTATTGCACGATCAGCAGCGAAGCAGTGATTGGTTCCGGAACCGAGCTGGTGTCGCATGTGGTGATCGAGGGCAACACGACGCTGGGCGCCGGCAACCGCGTTTCGCCGTTCGCCGTGCTCGGGGGAAAGACGCAGGACCTCAAGTTCAAAGGCGGAAAACCGGGCGTTAAGATCGGCGACAACAACACCATCCGCGAATACGTCACCATCAACGCCGCCACCAACGATGGCGCTTACACCACGGTGGGCAATGGGTGCCACATCCTGGCGTATTCGCACATCGCCCACTGTTGCCACATCGGCAACGGCGTCATCATTGTCAATGCCTGCCAGATTGCCGGGCATGTCGTGATCGAGGACTTCGCCACGATCGAGGGGTCGGTCGGGATTGTCCAGTTCCTTCGGGTCGGCTCGATGGCGTACATCGGCGCAATGTCGAAAATCACCAAGGATGTTCCGCCCTACATGATTGCGCATGGCGACCCGATTCAGGTTCGCAGCTTCAATCGCATCGGTATGGAGCGGCGCGGCGTCAGCGAAGCCGGCCGCAAGGCGGTCAAGGAAGCCTACCGCATCCTCTACCGGCGGGAAGGCCCCGTGGCCGATCTGCTCGACCGGATCGAGGCCGAGGTCGAGCAGACGCCCGAAATCAAGCACCTGCTCGAATTCTGCCGCGCTTCCGAAAACGGAATCGCGCGCTAGCCGGGCATCGCCCGGTTTGCGGCAACGCCAAACCCTCCAATCCCAATCCGAAGCAACCTCCAATGGCGGAAAACCAAATGGTCGAAAACGGTCGGTCAGATCATTTGTGCTGGGCCCTGTTCAACGGGTCTGGGGTTTCGGGGTTGGGATTTCGGGGCCGCCGCCGGGGGTTTACGCTCCTGGAACTCTTGGCGGTGCTGGTGGTCGTCGCCGTTTTGATTGGCCTCGGCGCAAAGGGCTATCGCTTCGCGCAGCGCCAGGCCAAGGAGAGCTGCGCCCTGGCCGAGATCGGCATCTTCGGCAACGCCCTCAACGAATATCGGGCCGAATACGGCCGCTACCCCGAACAGACGACCGCTGATGGGGTCTCCGCGCTTCCTGAATTGGATGAACTGAAACGGCTGGCCGAGGGCGTTGTGCCGGTTGATCCATGGGGGAACGAATATCAATATGTTTGCACCAACCGTTTCCTTTACCGCATCTGGTCGAAGGGGCAGGATGCGATCAACGCCGAGGACGACATCAGTCCTTTCAACCCGGGGAATTGAACATGGAAAAACGTGGGTTCACATTGGTAGAGCTGTTGGTGGTCATCGTCATCGTCTCCATTCTGGCCACGCTGGGTTCCCGGGTTGTTCGTTCCGCCCGCACCAACGCCAAGCGGGCGCAGGCGATGGTGGAAATGAAGTCGATCGAAACCGCCATCAAGGCCTACCGCAGCAAATACGGCTTCCTCCCGGCCGGCGAACTGGTCGTGCAGGGCGAGGAGGATATCACCTTCACCTATCCGACGGACTCGGGCGACGCGGGCGATCCCGACAGCGAGGGGATCATCTCGATCCTGACCAACGCCGACGACTGCGACGAATCCTACAACCAAGCCGGCATGGTTTTCCTCGAACCGCAGGGCAATGGGCAGACCGGCGTCTTCCTGGACCCGTGGGGGTTCCAGTACCGCATCGCGCTCGACACCGATTATGACGGCGAGTTGGCGATCGGCGGCGAAAGCGTCCGCCGCAAGGTGGCGCTGGCCGCCGTGGGGCTCTATGCCCAGGGCGGCGATTCCTCCGCAACCAATTCGCTGGTGAAGAGCTGGGAATAGCCGGTTCCGCGTCGGGTTGGTTTTTCCCCGGCAACTTTGAACGTTCTCCATGTGCCATCCTCTAAAGTTTCATCTTTCATGTATTGAAACTGTAACCAAGGAGTATGGATTATGCGTGGAGTTAGATATGTGTTTATTGGTTTGGTTGCCGCGGCATTGTTGGCGGGTGGGCCCGTTTTTGCCAAAAGCGCCGAAGAGCTGAAGCAGACCGGCAGTGCGTTTTCCGCCATTGCCAAAAAGGCGTTGCCCGCCGTTGTTTTCATCGATGTCGAAACAACGGTCGAGGTTCAGCGCTACCGCTATCAAAATCCCCTGGAGCAGTTTTTCGGGCGCGGGTACGGCTACCAACAGCAGGAACCTGAAACCCAGAAGTACAGCCAGCAGGGGCAGGGCTCCGGCTTCATCATTTCCAAGGATGGCTACATCCTCACCAACAACCACGTCGTCAAAGATGCCGACCGCATCACCGTCACCCTCGCCGACGGCAAGGAGCTCGTTGCCAAGGTCGTCGGCACCGACCCCAAAACCGAGGTGGCCTTGATCAAGGTTGAAAGCGAAGACGATCTGCCCGTTCTCGATCTGGGCGATTCCGACGCGCTCGAAGTCGGCGAATGGGTGATTGCCGCCGGCAATCCCTTCGGCCTGTCGCAAACCATCACCGCCGGCATTGTCAGCGCCAAGGGGCGCGACGAACCGGGCATCGCCGAATACGGGAACTTCATCCAGACCGATGCCGCCATCAATCCCGGCAACTCCGGTGGCCCGCTGCTGGACATCGATGGAAAAGTGGTTGGCATCAACACCGCCATCTACACCCGCACGGGCGGTTACATGGGCATCGGTTTCGCCATCCCGATCAACCAGGCCGTCCGGATCAAGGACCAGCTGATCAAGTACGGCAAGGTTTCGCGCAGCGTCCTGGGCATCTATATCCAGGAGGTCGACGAAGACCTCGCCAAGAGCTTCGGGCTCAACGAGAAGGGCGGCATCCTGATCAACCAAGTGATGGAGGATTCCGCCGCCGAGAAGGCCGGCTTGAAAGAAGGCGACATCGTGGTTGAGCTCGACGGCCGGAAGGTG
>NZ_JBFJYW010000273.1:0-5165 GCF_041622395.1 Pontiella sp.
AGGCCTGCGTGGAAGCGGGACAGACCCACTTCGAAGCGGGCGGAGGCGCGCGCTTCCAGGCTCCTTTCTTCTACTGCAACGAGTCCGCCTTCGACATGATGGACAAGTTCCGCGCCGCCGCCGGCCCCGATGCCGACCTGCAGACGCTCGGCCGCGGAATCAACGTGGTGGGCCTCGACTCCCAGTCGCGCGACATCATCGACCTGCATGCCAAGATGTTCAAGAAGCACGGCATCACCACCATCCGCAACTTCGACGCCCTCAACGACGTCAACAACCTGATCGACTCCGGTCGCTCCATCACCAACCACGGCCTGAACCACGAAGTCGTGGTGACGATGATGGAACTGCCTCCCGGGTGCACCGGCGCACACGACGTGGCGTTCTACCAGAAGACCCTGCAGAACATTCTCGATGCGAAGATCCCGTTCACCAGCGTCTGCTTCAAGGATGCTTCCGGCACCTCCGCACCGAAGAAGGTCTACGAAACCATCCAGATGGCCCGCAAAATGTTGCCGGGCGACTGCAAGATCGTTTTCCACTCCCATGAAACCGCCGGTGTCGGCACCGTGGGTTATCTCGCCGCCATCAAGGCCGGCGCCGACCAGGTCGACTGCTCGATGGCTCCGGCCTCCGGCGGCACCTGCCAGCCCGACGTTGCGACGCTGTGGCACGCCCTGCGCGGCGAAGACTACGAACTCGACATCGATATCGACAAGATGATGCACGCCGAGACCGTCTTCAAGGAATGCATGGCCGACTACATGATGCCTCCGGAAGCCAAGGCCGTTGAGCCGATGATTCCGTGGTCCCCGATGCCGGGCGGCGCACTGACGGCCAACACGCAGATGATGCGCGACAACAACATGATGGACAAATACGAAGACTGCATCCACGCCATGGGCGAAGTGGTTCGCCGCGGCGGATTCGGAACGTCCGTGACGCCGGTTTCCCAGTTCTACTTCCAGCAGGCGTTCAACAACGTCATCTTCGGACCGTGGGAAAAGATTGCCGAAGGTTACGGCAAGATGGTTCTCGGCTACTTCGGCAAGACGCCGGTCGCCCCCGATCCCGAAATCGTCAAGATCGCTTCCGAGAAGCTCGAGCTTGAGCCGACCACGGCCAACCCGGTCGACCTGAACGATGCCAACCCGAACAAGGGCGTCGAGGCCGCCAAGAAAATGCTGACCGATGCGGGCATCACCGACCTGTGCGAAGAAAACATCTTCATCGCCGCGGCCTGCAAGCAGAAGGGCATCGACTTCCTGCTCGGCAAAGCCAAGATCAACGGCGTTCGCAAGGGCGCGCTCACGCCGGCGGCTGCGGCTCCGGCCGCGGCAGCGGGCGGCGACGGCGGCTACACGGTTTCCGTCAACGGCAAGAAGTTCGCCGTTGAAGTCAAGGGCGACAAGGCCACCGTCAACGGCAAGTCCTACGACATCGGCGTGGCCGACGGCATCGAAACCTCCGGCTCGGCGACCGTTGCGCACGAATCCGCCGACTCCATCGAGGTGAAAGCGCCGATGAATGCGAAGGTCATCAAGGTGCTGGTGAGCATCGGCGACCACGTGAACGAAGGCGACGTGCTCTTCATTGTTGAAGCCATGAAGATGGAAGTTGAAGTGAAGGCGGCCTCCGGCGGCACCATTTCCTCCATCGCCGCCGAAGCGGGCGCACAGGTTACCGCCGGCGAAGCCATGGCATCCATCAACTAAGAGAACGAACGGAGAATTTAAACCATGAAGAAATTCATAACCATGGGACTTCTCGCTGCCGCCGTCATCGGCGGCGCCGTCCAGGTACGGGCCGAGGAGGCCTGTTGCCCGGCGGAAGGCGCGAAGACCGAGCATCATATTTCGATTGCCAAGGGGTTCCAGAAGCTGGGCCGGGAAACCGGCATCTACCGCTTCTTCAACCCGCAGACGCAGGAAGAAAAAGCCGAGGCCTACCAGGCCGCGTTGGAAAAAACCGTACAGGCCGAAATTGCCGCGGGGCATTTCAGCGGCGCGATGGATCAAATCCACAAGGCGCATGGCGTCGAGCAGTCGCTGATCGACTCGCTGACGCATAAGGTTGAAGAGGCGGAAGCCGCGGGCTTTGTAAAGAGCACGCTGTTGCCGGAAGGCGCTGGGCAGTTCGTGATGATCCTCGTGGGTCTGCTGCTGATCTACCTCGCCATTGCCAAGGGCTTTGAGCCGTTGCTGCTGTTGCCGATCGGTTTCGGTGCCATCCTGACCAACATTCCGATGGCCGGAATCGCGGCGGGACCGATGCCGGGCCAGCCGGGCGGTTTCCTGTACTATTTCTACACCGTGGGGGTTGAGTCGGGCGTGTTCCCGCTGCTGATCTTCATGGGGGTGGGGGCCATGACCGACTTCGGACCGCTGTTGGCCAACCCGAAGACCGCCTTGCTCGGTGCCGCCGCGCAGTTCGGTATCTTCATTGCCCTGCTGGGGGCCACGTTCATGGGTGGCCTGTTCACGCTCGAAGACGCCGCCGCCATCGGTATCATCGGTGGGGCCGACGGCCCGACCGCCATCTTCCTGGCGTCGCGCCTGTCGCCGAACCTGTTGGGGGCGATCGCCGTTGCGGCCTACTCCTACATGGCGCTGGTGCCGATCATTCAGCCGCCGATCATGAAGCTGTTCACCACCAAGGCCGAACGCGCGATTGAAATGAAGCAGCTGCGCCATGTCTCCAAGACCGAGAAGATCGTCTTCCCGTTGCTGGTGCTCCTGCTCTGCCTGTTGTTGTTGCCTTCGGCCACGCCGCTGATCGGTATGCTCATGCTCGGCAACCTCATGAAGGAATGCGCCGTCGTTGACCGTTTGTCCGACACCGCCCAGAACGCGCTGATCAACATCGTTACGATCATGCTCGGCCTGGCCGTCGGCTCCAAGCTGGCCGCCGACAAGTTCCTGAACGTCCAGACGCTCGGCATCCTCGGCCTCGGCCTCGGCGCTTTCGTCATCGGCACCGCGTCCGGCGTACTGCTGGCCAAGCTGATGAACAAGCTGAGCAAGGACCAGATCAACCCGCTGATCGGTTCCGCCGGGGTATCCGCCGTTCCGATGGCCGCCCGTGTTTCCAACAAGGTCGGTCTCGAAGCCAACCCGCAGAACTTCCTGCTCATGCATGCCATGGGCCCGAACGTGGCCGGCGTCATCGGCTCCGCCGTGGCCGCCGGGGTGTTGCTGGCCCTCGTGGGCTAAACCACTGCGAGGCAGGCGTACGGGCCTGCCTCGCATCTCGAAAAGGGTCGCCCCGCGACGCAACGTTTCCAACGAGGTTGCGGGCGCCTTCCCTCGATCTATCCGCAGACCTTTCCACAGGGCTGCGGATTTTTCGTTTTCGGAGCTCGGGAATTTACTCCCGGTGCTCCGGCAGCGCCTCTCCGCTCGCTGACGTCGGCCGTCGTCCCTGGTCGCGTTGAAGCGCCCCGTGGCGCGGCGGAAAGCCTCCTTCGTCAACCGTTTCCGCCCTTCGGAACAGATACCCCGTCTGCTTGCCGAGGGCAGGTTCATGACCGTCAGGCCGCAACGAAGAGGCTTCTTGAATCGTTGGGCAGAAGATGCCGAAGAAATACGGCCGGCACGAGTCCTCTGTATCATCGTGAGGCTTGTTCGTCCGAGTTGCTTTTGGTTCCGGTTGCGGCGGGATCGGTTTAGACGTTTGTGGGCCGTTCGGCAACGGCAGGTGGGGCGGGAGATCGGGCGCGCGGCACCATAGCCAAAGAGGCGCTCCGTTACCGAAGCGCCTCTGGCGATCAAGAATATCGAGGGGCGGGTTCATGCTTCCGCCGCCTTTGTTTGTTGTACGGAGCCTAGCCCATGAAGATCCGGCGTCCGAAGATCACGCTCAGGCCGAATCCGATGATGAGGGTTGCGGCCGCCGGTTCCGGGATTGCGATGGCTTCGCTCCACGAGGCCGCGGTGATGGTTGAACCGAGATTCTGTCCTCCGGCAATGTCGGCGGACAGCACATTGTGGTCCGTGGCATTGGCAATGCTGCCGAACTGGACTTTCCAGTTTGTGTTTTGGACCATCGCGGGGACATTGTTGGAGAGGTAGGAGAGGGATACCGCAAAATCCAGGAAGGTCGTCGTTCCGAAGGAATCACTTGCAATGCCATCGGTTGTCTGCACATAGCCATCCGTGTCGCGTCCGTCGCCGTTGATGTCGTTGGTGCCTTTCTTTGCATTGTTTCCATCGATGTCATCCATTTTGGTTCCGCCCCAGGTTCCGTCGGAGGAAAGGAGAATGGACATTTCCAGACCGTGGCCATCTGTGTCATTCGATTTGCTGTCCCATGAAAAGGCGTAATCGGGCGTGGCGTCTCCAACCACGTCGAACAAAACCAAGTGGGCGTCCGTAAAAGAAGGGTCCAATCCAACATCAAGGCGCATCCGGAAATAGACGTAGTGGTTGTCGATGCCCCAGTAGGCTCCCCGCGAGGTGCTGTCTCCCACAAAATCGAGCTGCTCGGCGACGCCGTCATCGGCATCATCCAGCCCTTCGATCGCATTCCACGTAACGGTTCCCCATTCGGAATAGTTGCCAATGTGTTGGATCACGGTTGCCCAAGACGGGCTCGCGAGGGCGATATACAATGCAACCGTTCCTGAAACGATAGACTTCTTAACCATACTCAATCTCCTAAAATTGCAACCATTCGCGGCGGCAAGGGGGTTTGTTCTTTTATTTATGAACTACACAACATAAAGACATGTTAAAGCATTAATGGTGCCATGCAAGGCGGCACTATCGGAACAATCCTGCGCTTGGCGAAATTCGGAGGGATGCGAAGATCCGCGGGGTTTGTCTATGATCGTGCGGTCGTTCGGTTTCGCAATCCTGCAACAAAACCGGAGAGTTCGGGGTGCCGGTTTTTCCTTTTTGTAACTTTTGGCGGCGGGTTTCGGGCGAGAGGTTCATCGAAGGCTTGGGCGTTCCCTTCATGCCGTGGCCACCACCACCGCGCGCTTGGGGGCGGGAAGGCCCTCGACCGTTTTGGAGGGGTCGGTTGGATCAAGATAGTCCGGTAGGGATTCGAAGGTCATCCAGTCGGTGGAGCGCTGCTCTTCGATGGAGGTCGTGTTGATGTCCACCGTGCGGATGTCGCGCAGGCCGCAACGCTTGAGCCAGCGTTCAAGCGTCGGGATCGAT
>NZ_JBFJYW010000274.1:0-5057 GCF_041622395.1 Pontiella sp.
GAACGTGGTGGATAGGGCGAGAAGAGCGGGAACAAGTTTGCGTTTCATTGGTTTTCTCCTTTGCCGGTGGACCGGTGAACTATTAAAAACCGCGCATTATGCAGATCCGCAAACGGATTGCGAGCCCAACTAGGGTCCAAGTCTGTGCCGCCGCGGCTATAGCGTTCGGGGAAGCCCCAGAGGCTTCCCCGAATTCGTTTTTTATGTGCCGCAAGGGCCTAGTTTTCGAGATAGGGGCGGAAGAACTGCTGCCCCTCCGCAACATCGTTGGTTACGGAAAGGATGCCGTCGATCCCCTCGAGGCCGGTGATGATGCTGCTCCATGTGCCTGAAACGAGGTCATCGGTGGCCTGCACGCCGTACGATGCTCCGGATTCCGCTTCCCAGCTCAGCGCCACTTTGCCGGAAGCCATGGCGATCGATACGTTGCCGACTTCGCTGATCACTTTGGTAAAGGCCGTCAGTGTCAGGGCTCCCACGGTAATATGAGCGCTCTCGTCATCACCACCGACGCCGGTCACGGTAATGACTAAATTGCCGGATCCGTCCGTTTCCAGCTCCGAAAGGATTCCATAGCCATCGCCGTCGCCCTGCGGGGAAGTAATAAACGTTTGGCCATCCGCCGTCCATTTGGCGTCGTAGATGTTATTAACGCCATTATCGTCAAATCCACCGGAGAGTTCGTACAGCATCGCGTCGTCCAAACCGGTGAAGGTGAACACAAACATGTCCGTGTCCGCCTCGACAGGCCTGCTGGCCGTATCATTGGAAATGAGCGCATCGCCATATACCGTCGAGTTCGTGATGAAGCGGCCGTCTCCCGTTTTGCCGGGGGAGGTATCCCAGGCGATTTGGCCCGACGCATTCAATACGGAAAACCCGACGCCGGACACGACGGCATCGTCGAGGTCGACCAGCAAGGAACGGGTCACAACGCCTTGATCGGCAAGACCCTCCGTCGTTGAAGTCCCGCCAACGCTGATTTGGTTGAAGGTGGCGGCTCCCTCCGGAGCGGTTGAGCCAAAGTCAATCCCAATGGTCCATTCCTCCACCAGTTCGGGCGGATCGTCAAACGTGACATCCAATGCGACGTAGGTGGTGTTGGTTTCGGAGGACCCCTGCACGGTCCACGTGATGGCCAGCGTGGAAGTCGCGGTATCCTCGTCTTCCTGCAACGCCCCGGAATTGGTGTAGGTGACGATGAGGTCCTGGCTCGGGTCGGCGGCATTCAGGGTAAAGCCCAAGGGCGATGCACTGAAGCCGTTATCCGCCTCGACCGACACGATTTCAAGATGGGCCGGGACCGTTCCCTCGATATACGAGGCAACGATCGTGCCATTGGTGCTCGCGTCGGACTTGTTCAAGACGAGCGAAAGCGATTCCGCGTCCAGTTGCAGGTCGTTGGGCTCGTTGATATAGGTTGCGCCCAGCGCCACTTCCGAGGTGTTGATTACGCCGGAAGTGGCTTCGGTCCAAATGATCCAAAGCGAGGAACTCGTCGATTCCCCGTTTGCAAGACCGCCGGCCGTGTTGTCGAACGTGACCGTAATGGTTTCTTCCGTATCGCTCAAACCCAGCGTGGCATCGGCCACGGCGGCGCTGAACCCGTTGGATGCCACCAATGAAACGATCTGGATATCGTTCGCGGTAACCGAGCCGGCATAGTAGGTTGCCGCGATCGCGCCGCTGGTGGCCGTGTCGGGCGCGATCAGGTCGAAAGCGAGCGTATGCACATCCAGCACAAGGGTCGCGCCTTCCGGAGGCGTAGCCGTTCCGTTCAAGATCAGATTGTCTAATTGGGTCACCGCACTCGCCAAAGAATCCGTCACTCTGTCATCGATCACGATATGGAACGTGACGGCGGTCAGGTCGGAAAAATCCAGCGCCGGAACGTCGGTCGCGAAATTCAACGTAAATGTTTGCGACGGAACCGTAATATAGTCGTTTTCGAAAACCAGCGGTGAAGCATAGTTGTCGACGCTGCAATAAATCGCGAAATCCTGACAGCCATTATTGAACCGCGATAGATCGAAGGAGAGACTTTCCAGATCAAGGGAAAACCCCTCTACGGCCGTCACCGTCAAGGCAAAGTACTGGCCGTAGGCATATGCTCCGGCCATGTCATCGTCGGTTCCGGACGCAAGCCCTAGGCTCGGGGAAGTTAAGGCCTGATGTTGGGAGCTGCCGTCGTAAAGGGTAAAGCCCCCACCCGTATAAAGGTCCCAGGCGTTAACGCCGGTCGCATTGGCGCCGTCCGAAAGATTGCACTCCGTGAACTCGTATGACGCGAGAACCTCCGCATGGCTCGCGCACACCCCGCCCAACAGCAGCAGTCCTGCAATTCCTATCCTTTTTATCATCTATTCCTCGCTTCTTGTTTATGGGATTACCGGCATGCTCTCTCTTCTTGATGTCCGTTTGCGCGGCTCCTCTCTCCCCATATCAACATGCCGAAACATGGGTGGTTTATTGCCTATTGCCTAGAGGTTGACCACCTTTTTCCTTAACAAAGGGGGGTGGGCATCGCTAAGGGCCGATCGGCCGAATTCGGTGCCGGGCACGTTGCCGAGATGCCGCGCCCACGCGGATGCGCCATGGATTTCGGGATAGACTTGGCGCATCATGTGTTCCTATAGTCGATCCATGAATATTCTAGGCATCAATTATTTCTACCACGATTCCACCGCCTGCATCGTGCGGGACGGCCAACTGGTCGTGGCGATCGAAGAGGAGCGGCTGACGCGGCAAAAGCACACCGACGAGTTTCCCGTCAGCGCAATCGAGCGCTGCATGAAGGTCGCGGGGCTTCAGGACAAGGATATCGACGCGGTGGCGGTTTCGATCAAACCGACGATGCACTGGCAGAAAAAAGCGGCCTATTCGCTGGGCATCGGGCGGGGGATCAAAGCGTTCCTCGGCCACGAGGTGGGCACGTCGCGCTATCGGCAGGAACAGTTTTGGAGCTGGTATCTGAGCTGCTGGCCGCAAGGGTCCAAGCAACCGCCGATCCATTGGGTTCCGCACCATCTGGCGCATGTGGCGGGCACGTTCTACGTTTCGCCCTACGAAGAGGCGGCGCTGCTTTCGCTCGATGGTTCGGGCGAGTGGGCCACCTCGTTCGTCGGCCTGGGCAAGGGCACCAAGATCGAGAAATTCAACGAGAGCTTTTTCCCGAACTCCTTCGGCTCGTTCTACGAGGCCGCCACCGAGTTTTGCGGATTCCGCCCCAACTACGACGAGGGCAAGACGATGGGCCTTGCGCCGTTCGGCGATCCGGAGGTGTTCCGCGAAAAGGTGGCCGAGATCGTGAAGGTCGGCGACGACGGGGCGATCGGGATCGATACCTCGTATTTTAATTTCCAATATTGGCGGAAGCCCTACTGCAGCCAAAAGTTTTACGAAACGTTCGGGGCACCGCGCGCACACGGCGCGCCGTTCGAAAAGCGCCACGAAAATATTGCCGCCGCCTTCCAGCGCGTACTCGAGGATTCCGTGCTCAAGATGTGCCGGGATCTGCAAAAAAAGACCGGAGCCAGATTTTTGGTCATCGCCGGCGGCGTGTCGCTCAACAGCGTGATGAACGGGCGGATCGTCCGCGAAACGGATTTCGAGGATCTTTACGTGATGCCCGCCGCGGGCGACAACGGCACCGCGATCGGCGCGGCGTTCCAGGTTTGGAACGGCATTCTCGGCCATCCGCGCACCTTTGTGCACGACAACCCCTATGTTGGAACGAGCTACACGGACGCGGAATACGCCGCCGTCCTCAAGGAGGCCAAGCTTAATGTCGTGAAGCACGACGACATCGCCGCCGAAGCGGCGCGCCTGCTGAAGGAAGGCCACATCATCGGCTGGTTCCAGGGCGCGATGGAGATCGGGCCGCGCGCGCTGGGCAACCGCAGTATCCTGGCCGACCCGACCCACCCCGGCATGAAGGACAAGATCAACGCCGAGGTCAAACACCGCGAGGCCTACCGCCCGTTCGCGCCGTCGGTTCCGGCCGAGTTTGCAAAGGATTATTTCGATATGGCGGTCGAGGCGCCGTTCATGCTGAAGGTGTGCGACGTCTTTCCGGACAAGCGCGACTGCGTGCCAGCCATCACCCACGTCGACGGCAGCGCGCGGGTGCAGACGGTCCGGCGCGAAACCAACCCGCTCTACCACGACCTGATGGTCGAGTTCGGCAAGCTCAGCGGCGTGCCCGTGGTGCTGAACACCAGTTTCAATGTGATGGGCGAGCCGATCGTCGAGTCGCCGCTGGATGCGATCCGCTGCTTTTTCTCGACCGGGCTCGATAAGCTGGTGATCGGCAACTACGTGATCGGGAAATAGGCAAGGGGCGGTTCGGGAGCATGGGAGAGCGCTACAAAAGGTTCGTGGAGCGGGTGCAGAACTCGCCGCGCTTGAACCATTGGTTCGAGATTGCCGTCGAAGCCCAGGTCTTCTACCAGAGCAAGCTTTTCCGGCCGCCGCCCTACGGCCGGTTCCCGCCGATTTGGATGGGGTACAAGAAGCCGTTCTACGGTTTGCTGGCCTATGGCGGGGAGCTGACGCCCGAAACGCTGCTGTATGCCTATTCCAAAGGCATTTATCCCTTTTACGAGACGCCGCCGATCGAATGGTGCTCGTGCGATCCGCGCATGGTGCTGTTTCTGGAAAAGATGAAGCTCAAGAAGGGGTTGCGCCCGTTGATCAAGTCCGGCAAATACAAGGTGACGTTCGATACCGCCTTCGAGCAAGTCGTCCGCGCCTGCGGCACCGGCGATGACCGCGAGGGGTGCACCTGGATTATTCCCGAACGCATCGAGGTGGCGCTCGAGCTCCATCGGCGGGGGCAAAACCATTCGATCGAGGTTTGGAACGAAGCCGGCGAGCTCGTCGGCGGCCTCTTCGGCATGGACATGGGCAAGCTGTTCATTTCCGAGTCGGCCTTCCCGATCTGCCGGGAACCTATCGGGTTCTGGTCGAGGCCGAGGGCCGCCTGGCCGGTACGTCGGACCCGATCGCGTTTGACGGCCGGACCTCACCACCGGAGTTCACGGTGCGTCTGCGGCCGC
>NZ_JBFJYW010000275.1:0-5019 GCF_041622395.1 Pontiella sp.
CAACGGCCGATGTTGGCCATGGCGGCGCAAAGCATCGCGGTGGTGGCGGCACTGTTTACCCTGGTGGTGGCGGTGTTGCTGATTTCCGACCATGTGAAGCTGCTGAAAATGGATCCGCTTAATGATCCAACGCTGATCGAACTGCGCGACCGGCTGGCCGATTCAACGGAGAGCAACGAGGTCGTGGTGGAGCAGATCCGCACGTACGACCTGTATGTCCGCCGGGCCTTT
The DNA here is from genome assembly GCF_041622395.1 of Pontiella sp. Classification (NCBI taxonomy): domain Bacteria; kingdom Pseudomonadati; phylum Kiritimatiellota; class Kiritimatiellia; order Kiritimatiellales; family Pontiellaceae; genus Pontiella; species Pontiella sp. The sequence goes on from NZ_JBFJYW010000275.1 coordinate 232, forward strand.
TTCAGCAATCAGGAGCAACGCCGTACCGGCGGATTACTGGCGCTGGGCGGTGCCGTGGTTTGTTTTGTTGCGCTGCTACTTTGCTCCATCTGGAAACCGCGTCTGCCAGCCATCGGAAAACCGGACACGCCGGATCATTGGGAGCTGAATAATCTCTTCCGGCAGTTGATGGCCGGAACGGGAGTCTTTCTGGTGGTGTTGTCCCTGTTCCTGGCCTTTGCGGTTCAGAGCGATTTAGCCATGGTCCTGGCACAGCAGCAGGTGCCTCACGCAAGCAGTGAGCCGGAAACTGTACCGCAGTTATCCCGCCCGTCCATCGCAGAAATGCAGTCCAACTGGCCGTCGTTGCGCGGGTGGGGAAACATTGGCCATGCGCCGGCCATGGAGCCGCCGATCCATTGGGACGTGGAGTCGGGGGAAAACATTTTGTGGAAAACGGACGTTCCCGTACACGGCTTCAACTCGCCGATCGTCTGGGGCAACCGCCTCTTTTTCACCGGCGGCGACGAGCAGGGCTGCGAGGTTTTTTGCTACAACGCCGATACGGGCGAAGAACTCTGGACCCAGTCGGTCAAGACCTCGGTCGAGTTGCCGGAGGTTTCGGAGGATACGGGCTTTGCCGCGCCGACGATGGCGACCGACGGACAGCGTGTTTTCGCCATCTTTGCAACGGGCGAGCTGGCGGCGTTCGACTTTGACGGCAACCCGGTCTGGCAAAACAGTCTGGGTGTCCCGAAAAACCCGTATGGCATGGGCTCGTCGTTGATCAGCGACGGCGAGCGCGTGTTCGTGCAGTACGACCACGAGGAAAACCAACGCGTGCTGGCGTTTGATTGCGTCGATGGCGCCAAGGTTTGGGAGACCGCGCGCTCCCACATTTCGTGGTCGACGCCCGCCCTGATCGAAACGGCGGCCGGCATGCAGCTGGTGCTCAACGACGAGGAGTTTTCAACGGCCTACGACCCGAAGAGCGGCAAACCGCTTTGGCAGGTCAAATGTTTGGGCGGCGAGGTGGCGCCGTCGCCCGCGTTCAACGGCAAGGACATCGTTTTCGTGGCCAATGAATATGCCCAGGCCAGCGCGCTCAAGCTCAACGGGGCAACACCGCAAATCCTGTGGCAGTACGATGAATACCTTCCCGAAATCGCCAGCCCGCTCGCGGCGGAAGACCGCTTCTTCATCCCCACCTCGGCCGGCGACATGATCTGCCTCGATGCCGCGACCGGCGAGGTCAAGTGGGAGCATGAGTTCGACGACGGCTTCAGCTCGTCGCCCGTGCTGGCGGGCAACAAGGTCTATGCGGTGCACCTCGGCGGCGTCATGCACATCTTCGATGCCCAGGCCGACACCTATCACGAGATCGCCGCCATCGACATGGGCGAACCGATTTATTCCACTCCCGCCTTTGTCAACAACCGCATCTACATCCGCGGCGACGAAACCCTCTTCTGCATCGAGGATTCGACAAAATGATTATGGACAAAATAATTTTCCATCCGGCGGAGCAGGCAATCATTTTGTCCGTAATTATTTTGTCGGCAGCAATATGAATAGCGAACTAGACATTTTGGAAGTGGATCGGATCGTTGCCGAGATCGGGACGGACGCGGCATCGGTGATTCCGGTTTTGCAGGCGGTGCAAAAGACGTTCAAGCATCTGCCGGAAGAGGCGCTGCGGCGCGTGTGCGAAATCACGGAGATCACGCCCGCGCAGATCGAGGGGGTGTCGTCGTTCTTCTCGCAGTTTCGGCGCAAGCCCGTCGGACGGCATATGATCAGCGTCTGCGATGGAACGGCCTGCCATGTGAAGGGCTCCGAGGCGGTCTATAAATCGGTACTGCACGGCCTCGGGATCGAAGAGGGCGACACCGACGCCGACGGACTCTTTACGGTGCAGAAGGTGGCGTGCCTGGGGTGTTGCACGCTGGCGCCCGCCGTGCAGATCGACGGGACGACCTACGGCCATGTGCGCACCGATACCGTCTCGGACATGCTCACCGACTTCCTCGAAAACGAAGCCAACCGCGTGCCGCGCCAGGCGCGCGCCGGGGAGAAGGGCGTGTCGATGGGCGAAGTGCGCGTCGGCCTCGGCTCCTGCTGCGTGGCGGGGGGCAGCGCCAAAATCAAGGATGCGCTCGAAGACGAACTCGATGCGCTCAAATGCAAGGTCGACATCAAGCCCGTGGGCTGCGTCGGCATGTGCCATCGCACGCCGCTGGTGGAGGTGGTGATTCCCGGCGAAGAACCCGTACTCTATGCCAAGGTGAAGCCGGAGGACATCCCCGAGATCGTCGAACGCCATTTTTGGTCGGACAGCCCCTTCATCAAGGTGCGCGTCGCCACCGAGAGCCTGTTGAAGAAGCTCTATTCCGATGCCGCCCGCAACGTGCCTGCCCGCCACGAACTCAATGTCCGCGACGAACCCGTGGCCGACTTTCTCGGCCGCCAGCGGCATATCGCCACCGAGCACGGCGGCGTCCTCAACCCCTCCGACATGGCGGAATACAAAAACCTCGGCGGCTTCAAGGCGCTCAAAGAGGTCTTTTTCAAGAGCGATCCCGCATCGGTCATTTTCGCCGTCGGCCAAAGCGGACTGCGCGGCCGCGGCGGCGGCGGCTTCCCGACCGCCCGCAAGTGGGACGCCGTCCGCAATGCGCCCGGCCAAAAGAAATACATCGTCCTCAACGGCGACGAGGGCGACCCGGGCGCGTTCATGGATCGGATGATCATGGAGTCCTATCCATACCGCGTGATCGAAGGCGTGATCATTGCGTCGTTCGCGGTGGGCGCGTCGGAAGGGTTTCTCTACGTGCGCGCCGAATATCCGCTGGCGGTCAAGCGCCTGCGCATGGCGCTGAAGGAATTCGAAGCGGCCGGTTTTTTGGGCGACAATATTCTGGGCAGCGGGCATTCGCTGCGGTTGAAGGTTTTCGAGGGGGCGGGCGCGTTTGTCTGCGGCGAAGAGTCGGCGCTGATCGCGTCGCTCGAAGGGCGGCGCGGCATGCCGAACTACCGTCCGCCGTTCCCCGCAGAAAAGGGCTTCAACGGTTGCCCGACGCTGGTGAACAATGCCGAGACCTACTCGTTGGTTCCCTGGATCATTCGCAACGGGGCCGAGGCCTTCGCCGAGCTGGGCACGAAGCACAGCAAGGGCACCAAGGTGTTTTCGCTGGCGGGCAAGATCGAGCGCGGCGGTTTGATCGAGGTGCCGATGGGCATCACCATCCGCGAAGTGGTCGAGCAGATCGGCGGCGGCGTGGCCGATGGCCGCGCCTTCAAGGCGGTGCAGATCGGCGGTCCTTCGGGCGGCTGCATTCCGGCCGCCCTTGGCGATACCACCGTCGACTTCGAGGCGTTGACCGGGGTCGGCGCCATGATGGGCTCCGGCGGTTTCGTGGTGCTCGACGACACCGACTGCATGGTCGAGATGGCGCGCTATTTCCTTTCGTTCACGCAGAGCGAATCGTGCGGCAAGTGTACGCCGTGCCGCGTCGGCACCAAGCGCATGCTCGAAATCCTCGATCGCCTTTGCAAAGGACTGGGCAAACCGGGCGACATCGAGAAGCTCGAGCAACTGGCAAAGATGGTGAAGGCGCAGAGCCTGTGCGGACTCGGCAAGACCGCACCCAACCCGGTGCTGACGACGATCAAATATTTCCGCGAGGAGTTCGAAGCGCACATCCAAGGGCGCTGCCCGGCGGGCAAGTGCGAAAAACTCATCACCTATTCCATCACCGACGACTGCATCGGCTGCACCAAGTGCGCGGTCGAATGCCCCGTCGAGGCGATCAAGGGCGAACCCTATTCCGTTTTCGAGATCGACCCCGAAACCTGCGTCCGCTGCGGCGCCTGCAAACAACTCTGCCCCGTCGATGCGGTGAAGGTGGAATGAGTCTTTGACCGGATAACGGGATGAACAGGATTTTGAATGACCGCAAAGGCGCAAAGCATTTGGGCGGGTTTTTTGAAAGCCCGAATTTGGTTGGTAATTTGTAAGGTTTTTTAAGCGAAGAGCTCGTGGAATGAAAATTGTATCTTGGAACTGTAATGGGGCGTTGAGGAATAAAGTTGAGTATTTAGATGAGTTGGATGCCGATGTTTTGGTCGTTCAAGAATGTGAGAATCCATGTTCATCAACTGCAATGTTCAAGGACTGGGCTGGTAAATACTTTTGGGTGGGCGATAACAAAAATCGGGGTCTCGGTATTTTTGCTCGTAAAGGACATGATCTTGGAAAACTGGAATGGAATGGGCGGTTCCAAATGCCTGGGATCAGTATTCAAAGTTCGGCTACTTTATGGACGAGTAATGAGCTTCAGAGTTTTTTGCCGTGCATGGTCGATAATAAACATGTGCTTCTTGGGGTGTGGACAAAGAAGGTTTCGAAGTCTCCAAATTTCAGATATGTCGGGCAACTTTGGAAATACATGCAAATTCACAAGGCCGATATTGCGAGGGAAGAGGCGATTGTTTGCGGAGACTTCAATAGTAATTCAATTTGGGATGAGATGGATCGTTGGTGGAATCATAGTGATGTGGTGGGAGAGTTTGCTGAAATCGGGTACCACAGCCTTTATCATTCCCAGGAAAACGAAGCACATGGTGCCGAGTCGCAAAATACGTTCTACATGTATCGTCATGCGGAAAAGGGTTATCACATTGATTATGTATTTTTACCCAAAAGAAGGTTGCGCGGATCCTCTGTGATGTTCGGGGATGCAGCGAAGTGGCTTCAGTGCAGTGATCATGTCCCACTGATTATTAATATGGATGTGGGATGAGCGCCAA
>NZ_JBFJYW010000276.1:0-5016 GCF_041622395.1 Pontiella sp.
CGGGCTCTCCTGCATCACGAAATCGACGGCCCCGGTATGGTCGTAGTGGCCGTGGCTGAGGACGAATAGATCGGCGTGGCTGAGGTCGATGCCCAGCCGCGCGGCGTTCTGTTCGAGCGCATCCCCTTGGCCGGCATCGAACAGGATGTTCGTGCCGCCCGCCTCGATCCACATTGAAAGGCCGTGCTCGGCAACGAGCGCCTCGGCCGCTTGGTTATCCACGATGATTTTCAGGTGTACGTTCATTTGCCGATTATTCCTTTCAGCCATTGCGAGAGCGTTGGCTTGGTGGTGGGGTTCAGAAAGTCGTCGACCGCCGAATGGATGGTCTCGGCGGCCAGCAGGGCGCAGTGCCGGTGGTCCGCCGGAACCTCGCCGGCCGCCTCCAGCACCTGCGCCTGCGTCATCCGTTTGGCCTGTTCGATGGTCATTCCTTCGGCCAAGGCCGCCGCTTTGGCGCAGCAAAGCCTCGACCAACCGCAGCCGTCGGCCATGAACGAGCCCCGGCGGATTTTGCCGCCGTCGATGCGCAGCCAGATCTCGGCCGTATCGCCGCATTCGCCGTGCACCTTGGCATAGGCGTTGGCATCGCGCATCGGGCCGAAGCGTTTTGCGCGCTCTTCGATGGCGGTCATTACATGGTCGAGCATACCGTGCTCCAGGTCATGCGAACGGCCGTGGCGGCATGGCCGTCGGAATCTTCCACCAGCGCGCGGGCGTTGATCTGCGCGGCGGTCACCGCCGCGTCGTATGGAATCCGCCCGACGGGTTTCGCGCCCAACGAGAGCGCCAGGGTTTCGATCCGCTCGGTCATCGTTGGGTTGATGTCCCACTTGTTGATGCAAACCATGGCGGGAATCTTGAAGTGGTTGGTCAGCTGCAGCACGCGCTTCAAATCGTGTTCGCCGGAGAGCGTCGGCTCGGAAACGACCAACACGGCATCGGCGCCCGTGACCGAGGCAATCACGGGACAACCGATGCCGGGAGGGCCGTCTACCAGAAGAAATCCGCTGTTTTGCTTCAGGGCGATTTTGCGCGCCTCCTGCCGGACGAGGCTGACGAGCTTGCCGGAGTTCTCGGCCCCGGGATGCATGCGGGCGTGTACCATTTCGCCGTGGCGCGTCGCCGAAACATACCATTCGCCGCAATCCTGTTCCGGAAAGTCGATCGCCTTGACCGGGCAGAATTCGACGCACGCGCCGCAACCCTCGCACGAAAGGGGATCGACCTGGAAATCATGGATCGCATCGAAGCGGCAGATCGTTTCGCAGAGGCCGCATTGGGTGCAGTCGGCTTCGCGGATCTCGGCGGCCCGGCCGCTGGTGAAGGTTTCGCGCCGCCGGATGGTGGGTTCCAGCACGAGGTGGAGGTCGGCGGCGTCGACATCGCAGTCGGCCAGTACGGCACATTCGGCCAGCGCCGCGAACGAGGCCGTGATGCTGGTCTTTCCCGTTCCGCCCTTTCCGCTGATGATGATAAGTTCTTTCATGGTATTCCTTTTAAGCGGGAGTCCGCAAAGGCGGCTAAGTTATAGACAAGCCGCCGCTTCGCGTTCTTTGCGTCCCTCTGTTAAATCCTTCATTTGTTGCGGGATTGAAGCGAGCGCTGTTTTTAGTTCGGGCATGGCCGTGGTCAGCGCCTGCCCGCGGGAGTAGGCCTCGGCCACGCGGCGGTCTTCGGGAATCTGCAGCAGCAGGGGAATGTTTTCGGCTGCGCAATAGTCGCTGATGCGGTTTTGTTCCCCGTTTGCGCGGTTGACCACCACGGTGAAGGGAAGCCCGAGTTCGCGGATCGTTTCGATCGCCAGCACGAGGTCGTGCAACCCGAAGGGCGTGGGCTCGGTGACGAGCAACACGGCATCGCATCCCTTGACCGCCGTAACGAACGGGCACGAGGTGCCGGGCGGACAGTCGACCAGCGTCAGCTCCGTTTCGACCGCATGCTTCAGGGTGGCGCGGATGACGGGCGGCGACATGGCCACCCCGACATCCATCCGCCCCGACACGAACCGTACGCCGGCTTTCCGGCCGATTTCGAGCGAGCCGATCGGTTTGCGGACCTCCTCGATGGCGTGGGTGGGGCAGATGCGCGCGCAGGCCCCGCAGCTGTGGCAGAGCTCATTGAACACCATGGTTTTCTTGCCGAGCGAGATGATGGCGCTGAATTGGCAAACGCGTCCGCATTCGCCGCAGCCCGTGCATTTTGTTTCGTCCACTTTGGGAACCAGGCTGAACACCGCTTCCGTTCGTTCGATTTCCGGTTGGATGAAGAAGTGGCTGTTGGGCTCCTCGACATCGCAGTCGAGCAGGCAGACGGGTTCCGTCTGCGCGAGGGCGATCGCGCAGGAGAGGGTGGTCTTGCCCGTTCCGCCTTTGCCGGAGGCTATTGCTAGTTTCATGATACGATTCCTTTGGGACGTTTCGACTTGGGACTTTCCGATCTTGGACGTTCGACGCGATGTTCTTTTACGATCCAGCTGCCGACGGGTTCGCCGATGTCTCGGGCAATGACCGGGCATTTGACCCGGGTCAGGAAAAAAAGGGGGCGGGTGCAGGTGCTTAGGGTTTCATAGTTGGCCTGTCCTTTGGCAACGACCAGATCCGCCTCGTCGAAGCGCCGGCGGAAGGCGTCGGTGCAATCGTCGAGAATCGTGCCGGGGGCATCGGAGCCGTTTTCGACCAGCTCGGCCACGTGGTCGAGTCCGGCGGCCAAGGCGTCTTCGAGCGTGGCATCGTTGATGATCGGGCCGCCTTTGACGGCATAGCAAACGTCCGCGCCGCCGAGTTGCTCGATCAGCAACTGGTCGAAAACGGCTTCTCCGGCATTATCGCCCAAAAACAAGATCGTACGCGCCTGTTTGACCGCCGAGCGGAGTTTCTCGACGTCGCCGTCGTCGAGCGGCTGGAGGCGGGTGGTTTCGATAAACGAGCCGAGCTCGAGCCGGTCCCAATTGGCCATCAGCGCGAAATCCATGATGTTCCCGGCAATCGAAAAGCGCAACGCCATCTTGAACGGGTCGATGGCGGCGGCGATGAGCTCGCGCGCTTCCTTGGCCAACTCAAGCGCGATGCGGGTGGACTCGGCCTTGATTGCGGCATAGGGATCGGGATGGCCCGTTTCCTCGCGAATGATGCGGTGGGTCGTCTGCGCCATGGCGGGCGGCGAGCAGCTCAACGGGAATTCGGCCGCCTCGCGCATCACGCGCTGGAGCGTGCGGTGGACGAGCGTTTCGTCGTCCTGCGTGACCTGCCGCAACGCGTCGTACGCTTGCCGGACAAAACAGGGAATGCATTCGGTGTAGCTTTGCATGATCGTTTCGGGGGGTAGGTTTTAGGGATTAGGTTTTAGGGATTAGGTTTTAGGGATTAGGTTTTAGGGATTAGGTTTTAGGAATTAGGTAATAGGGATTAGGTGTTAGGTTTTAGGGGTTAGGTCCAGGGGGGTGGTTCTTTAAACCTAATACCTAAAACTTAACACTTAGCACGTGCAACTCCGTTGCCTACATCCAATGCCCTTCCACGTTGGCTTCGTTGGCGGGTTTGAGGTCTCCGCGTTTGAGCATTTCAATGGCTTCGCCAACGGTGGCGTCGGCGCAGGTGTAGACCTTGATGCCGGCGGCGTCGAGCGTGGCATAGGCCTTGGGGCCGCAGTTGCCCGTAATGACGCAGTCGACCTGCGCCTTGGCCAGGGTGGTGGCGGACTGGATGCCCGCGCCCTGGGCGGCGTTTAGGTTCTGGGTGTTTTCCTGGATCGAAAAAGCGCCCGTCTTCGAGTGGTAGATCAAAAACTGCGGGGCGCGTCCGAAGCGGGTGTCGATGGCGGCATCCAGATCGTTTCCGGCGGTGGTAATGGCGATTTTCATGGTGTAATCCTCTGTGGGCGGTGTGGTTGGTTAATCGTTCTGTTTGCCGCCGAGATCGGCGAGTTGTTTTTCGAGCGAGGCGAGTTTGGCGTGGAGTTCGTCGATTTTGCCTTGCAGGACCAGGGCATCGGCCGAGGTCACGGCGTGTTGCGCATGGCTACGGAAAAATCCGTGCGGTTTGCCGTTGGCGCAAGCGCCGCGTTGCATTCCGCCGCCTCCGGCCACTTGCCAACCCGGCGCGTTGTTGCCGGAGCAGTATCCCGCGCCTCTTCCTGTCATTGGTCCGGCACCCGTCGGCCCCGTTCCGTTTCCTTTTGGCATTTGCTGCCTCCTTTTGTTCTCGGTTTAGCTGCACGAGCCATTGCGTCTACGGCAGCGGCGGCAACCGGGCATGGAGTAGCAGGCGTTGTCGAGCGTCCCGCTTTTCCATGCCTCCCAAACTTCGCCGACCTCGCCGGACACGAACGGATTGACCCGGATCCCGAGCTCTTCCGCATATTCCCGTACCCGGCGCGATATCGCACCGCAAATCAACACATCGACTTGCCGTTCCTTCAGAAAGGAAAGCTTGCTTTGGGGGCAGTCCATCGGCAGGGAATACGACTCTTCGAGCCCGTCCGGTCCGTAGATCAACACCGTCCCGGAAACGTCGAATACCGGGGCGATGCGCCCTTGCCATTCTGTAATCGCGGCTTTCATCGACACCCCTTACAGCAGAAAGGGTGCCACGGCGGATTTCCCCGGGGGCGCGTTGCGCAACCGCTTGCCGGAACGGGGGAACCGGGATTTCGCCGCCTTTGCGGCAGCCGGCGGGGGAGTAGCGGAGGTGCTACCCCATGCGGCGGTGGGGTTGCAATCCTGCAACCTTTCGCCGTTGCGTTAGGGAAGCCGTAGGCCGAGGGCCTTGATCTTGCGGAAAAGAGTCGTTTTGTGGATGCCGAGCTCGCGGGCGGCCGCGAGCCGGTTGAAGTGGTTGTTGTCCAGCGCCTTCATGATCGACTGCGCTTCGGCGGAGCGGCGGGCGAGACCGATGTCGGCGGCGGGGTTGGCCGGGGCGCGGGCGGGGCCCTGCAATTCCTGCGGCAGGTGGCGGATCTCGATCTGCGGGCCGTTGCACAGAACGAAGGCGCGCTCGATGACGTTCTCGAGCTCGC
>NZ_JBFJYW010000277.1:0-5002 GCF_041622395.1 Pontiella sp.
CATATCGGCATGTCGGGCCACTCGTTCGGCGCCGTCACCACCCAGGCCGTGAGCGGCCAAACGGCGGCCGGCGGACGCCTCTCCGCCACCGATGCGCGCATCAAGGCGGCCTGTGCGTTCAGCCCCAGCAGCCCCCGCGCGGGCCGCCCGGAAAAAGCCTTCGGCAAGGTGGCCATTCCGTGGATGCTCATGACGGGCACGAAAGATCTTTCCGTCATCGGCGACACCGATCTGGAATCGCGCATGGCGGTCTACCCCGCGCTGCCGCCGGGCGGCAAATACGAACTCGTACTCGACAACGCCGAGCATTCGGCCTTCAGCCAACGGGCCCTGCCGGGCGACTCCGAGAAACGCAACCCCAACCATCATCGCGCGATTCTCGCGCTATCGACCGCATTCTGGGACGCCTACCTGCGGGAAGATCCTGCCGCCAAAGCCTGGCTCGATGGAAGCGGCCCCGGCTCCGTCATCGAAGCCAAAGACCGCTGGCAACGCAAATAGGCCCCGCCCGCTTCGCTCGGGAAACCTACTCTCCCAAGGTTGCCTCGATCACGAACCCGTTGACGTCGGTTTGGATACCGGAGAAATCGATTTCCAATGCCGCGTCGGTTTGCTTCCACTTCAGCAGCTGGTCGCTTCCCAGAAGCCGTAGCTTCTGCACGTTGCCGGCAAACGCATTGAGCGATTCGATTCGGACGGATTCGGCGGCCGGCGTAATGGACATGGCATAAACCTTGTTGTCCTTGGCGCTGAACCAGAATTCGCCGGGCACCGATTTTGCGTTTTTCTTCGGATTCACGTTTTCGCTGAAATGCGTCCAGCGGGTGGTACCGTAAACGGCATCGGCATTGGTTTTTACCCACTTGCCCATTTCGACAAAACTTTCGACGCATGGTTCGGGCACCGAGCCGGATCCATCGGGGCCGATGTTGAGCAGGTAGTTGCCGCCCTTGGAAATGATGTCGACGAAGTTGCGGAGCAACTGGTTCGTGCTTTTCCAATCGTGGTCGTAGGCTTTGTATCCCCAGGAATGGTTCGCCGTACCGCAGGTTTCGAAATACTTGGCCACCAGCTCCCCGGCTTTCGGCGTGGTGTTGTCGCCCGCATCCATGTAGTCGCCATACTCATAGCCGACGCGGCGGTTCACCACGATGTTCGGATTCAAGTCGTAGATCGTTTTATAGAAGCGGAAAGCCTCCGCTTCCGAAATCAGCCCTTCGCCGTCGAACCAGACCAGCCGAAGCTCCGGCATCCGCTTGACCAGTTCGGCAACCTGAGGATAGGCCTTGCCTTCCAAATAATCGCGATAGGGGTTCGGACTCGGATCCCACAGGTTTTTTCCGTTCGGGCGGGTCGGCACCCCGTATCGATCGTTCTTCGCTTTCACCTTGGCATAATCGGCGTCGCAGCCTTCCATCCAGTCATGGCCGTGGGAATAATAGACGCCGAAAGCCAACCCCTCGGCGCGGCAGGCGTCGTAGAGCTCCTGGATCAAATCCCCTTCATACGGTGTGGCATCGGCAATATCCCAATCCGACACCGCAGAATCGAACAGCGCAAAGCCGTCATGGTGTTTCGCGGTGATGACCACATATTTCATGCCCGTATCCCGGGCCAGTTTCGCGATGTTTTTCGCGAAGGATTTGTCGGGATTGAACTGCTGGGCGAATTCGCGGTATTCGGCGCGCGGAATGTTGAACGTATACATCAGCCATTCCGCCACACGCGGGCCCTTGATGCCCGAATCCTCGATCTTCGTGCCCTTCCAGCTGCCGGCGGCCTGCGAATAGATGCCCCAATGGATAAACATGCCGAAGCGGGCGTTTTTATACCAGGCCATCGCCGCCTGCTTTTCCGGCGACGCATGCATCTGGATCCATTCGGCGTAATAGTTCTCGGAACCGACGGTGATCCGGCTTTGGAAATAGACCTGGGGAACAAGGCGTACCTTGAGCGGTTTCGCATCGCACGCCACCGACACGGTATGCGTCCCCGCTTTGGCAAGATTTACCGCGGTATTGAACGTCGAAACAATCCCCTCTTCGATCCAATAGCTGCGGCTCGGCTTATCGCAGAGGAACGAACCGTCCACCTCGACCGAGGCGTCGAGTTCGGTCCCCGCTTGCTCCGGGGCGTGAACCAGTTGCACCACATAATCGCCCGGATGCTGCAGCTCGAACCCGACGACCAACCGGCCACCTTCCAACGGAGCCTGCGCCACGTCCATCATCACGCAGCTGTCCTCGCGTTGCACCGCCATCCCGGCCACGGCAACGCCCCGGCCCAACACCGCACACAAGCCCACCGCAAAAACCGACATCAGACCCCTGTTTTTCATGAAAACCTCTCCCTGCCATAAATACCAAACACGAATGCCTGCCCGATCCGCACCCTCCGAGCGCAACGAATAATAGAATCGTAGTATCCCCGGAAAAACCATCCCCATTTTTGGGGATGGCCGAGGGGTTGCCGAAAGCGGCAACCCGCTTAAAACGGCAGCATCCAGTCCGGATCTTCCAGATTGGCTTGCCGGGGGCCGGGCGTGCTGCGGCCCTGCCGAACCTGCGTCTCGAATTGTTGCGCCAAACGGGCAACAATCTCCGGATGCTTGTCTAGCACGTTGGTGGTCTCCTTGACGTCCGCCTTGAGGTTGTACAGCTCGCGCGTGAAGGTTTTCGTCTTGCGGTTCAGCGCAAAGACCAGCTTCCAGTCGCCTTCGCGGATGGCATAGCTGCCATCGAAGTCGTGATGGATCACGGCGGGCTCCTCCGCGCGGGCCTGGCCAAGATAGAGCGGCAGGATGTTGTTGCTGTCCGGCCCCGCGTTTTCCGCCAGCCCGACCCCGGCAATGGCGGCGGCCGTGGCCATGAAATCGTTCAGGCAAATCGTGGCATCGCACGAGCTGCCTTTCGGCGTCCGGCCTGGCCAGCGCACAATATACGGCACGCGATGTCCGCCTTCATAAATACTGCGCTTCTGTCCCCGGAACTGGTGGAGCAGGTCGCACCCCTTCTTCTTCAACTCGTTGAGCTCCTTGCCCGTGCTGCCGTTGTCGGTGGAGAAGATGACGAGCGTGTTGTCGGCGATGCCCAGCTCATCGAGCGACTGCAAGACCGCGCCCACCGCCGCATCGGTCTGCATGATCCAATCCGCGTAGGGATTCAACCCGCTCTTGCCGAGAAACTCGTTGGACGGCGCGATCGGCGTATGCGGGGAGTTGAGGGAAAAATAGAGGAAGAACGGCCGATCGCCTTCGGCCTGCTGCGCGATATAGCGCCGGGCATCCTTCGCCAGCGCCGGCATGACGGCTTCGAGCGTCCACCCCGGCACCATCGGCCCGGCAATCCCGAACATTTCCTTGGGCTTGGGTACCGTCGGCTGTTCGACAATCCGGTTGTTCCGATAGAAGACGTACGGCGGCATGTTGGGAATATCGTCGCCGAAATAATAGTTGAAACCATGGTCGACCGGGCCCCCTTTGATCGGCTGCGTGAAGTCGAGTTTCTTCCAGTCATACTTCAGGTTGACCGCCGAGAAGTCGCCGCAGTTGACGAAGAGGTGCTGATCCAATCGCAACTCCTCCGCGATGGTCTGGCCCTCCTTGTTGGTGAAATCGATGCCGAGATGCCATTTCCCAACCATGCCGGTTTCATAGCCCGCATCGCGCAGCACCTCGGCAACCGTTACCACTTCCGGCTCGATCAGCGACGGGAAAAAAGCCCACGTGACGCCGCTTTTCAAACCCGACCGCCAGCTGTAGCGCCCGGTCATCAGGCCATAGCGGGTCGGCGTGCAAACCGAGGTATCGGAATGCGCATCCGTAAAGTTCATCCCCTCGGCAACCAATCGATCGAGGTGCGGCGTCGGAATGGTACACTTCGGGTTGTTGGCGGCCACCGAGCCATAGCCCATGTCATCGCCAAGAATAAAGATGATATTGGGTCGATCCGCTCCGTCGGCAGCAACCGCGTGAGACCCAACCAGTAAAACCAACAGCAAACTACCTATCGCGATTTTCATAGATTCCTTTTTATTGCGCTGGAATTTCAAAGCCGACCACCCGTTGCCCCGGCAACGTTTGCGGCAATTTGATCGCCAGTCCGGCGGCCGAGCGGTTCCATTCAATGCGCTCGTCGCTTCCGAGCATGGAAACACGGGCGATTTCATCTTCGTAGAGCCCGCCGGTTGCCAGTGTTTTTATTACGATGTCCTTGGTCGGGCGGGCGAGTACAAAGGCATAGAGATTCCCCTCCTTGACCGTGAAGCGGATATCCTCCTGGCAATAGGGGGCCAGGTTTTCATTGACCAGGCTCCGGATAGGTCGTCCGCCCACATCCACGGTTCGGGTTCGATTTCGGCGGCACTGCCGCGCTCCATATTGTAGGTGAAGGCCTTCTTGTTTTGGCTCGGGTTCTTGCAGGAAAGGACGCAGTCCTGCTTGCCGCCGTTCTCCGTCCGGTCCTTGTTCACAAACGCGGAGAAGAGCTTGATCCCCAGCCCCTGGCCCGATTTCTCATCGGGATACGGCGAATCGTTGTTGAACATATCTGCGCGAATGCCGCCATGGCGCCCCACATCCCGATCCCAATTAAAACCCGTCGCTTTATCATGCGTTCTCTCCGTTACGTTTCCCCGGCAAAACAGAACCACCCATTTCCCGAACACTAGAACCGCCGCATTTACCGTGGCGGCACAGCCCCGGACTTCGGCATGCTGGGCAACCTCATCCGCCTCCTCAGCGTTGCCATTCCCTTCGGTCATTGCCGTCTTGCCTTCGGCAATCCAGCCTGTCTCCGCTTCGCTCCGGCTTGTATGCGATTTGCCATTGCGCTTCGCTCCATTGCCGTCCGTTCCGGCCAGCCTCGCCTTCGGCGTCTGTTCGTCGGCTCACAGTTTTGATCTCCATCTTCCTCTCCACGACTCCTCGCGAAGCCGCAGTTGATTTCGTCTAGCGCTTCAGCTACCGTCGTTCCCAATGAAAGGAACAGCGGACAGCCGGGCA
>NZ_JBFJYW010000278.1:0-4962 GCF_041622395.1 Pontiella sp.
ACTGCCCGCAGGTGGCGGCACCGCGGGCTTCCATGAAAGCGGTGCGAACGCGACCGGGTTCCGTACGTTCGGAACCGGAAAGTCTTTCGATCTCAACGGGGACGATATCTACGGCTCGCAAGGCTATTTCTTTTTCGGCGTGGGCGGAACGGCGAACGTTAACAGCCAACCTTTTTCCCGGAATACCCAGGATCTCCCGAGCTGGGTGACCAGCGTGGATGCCGGCGCCAACTTTTCTTCGGTGGCGGAATACGACACCTACTCCGCCATTGACAATCCGACCCTCCCGCCCACCTCGGATACGGAGGATTGGGTCCGTTCCGGAATGGCCGTCGCGACGGGCTCCGGCGTCGGAACCTGGACGGAACTCGTCACCTTTACGATCGACAGCACCGCCCCCACGACGTTCCGCGTCGGCCTGATGACGGGCAACGAAGGATCGACGGATGGGCGCTGGTCGCCGACCGGGCTTCGTCTCTCCGTCAATGGAGGAACCGCGGCCGAGGTCACCGGCCTGCCGGACTTGGAAAGCACCAATGTGGGCATGGTCTTTTTCGATGTCACCACGGATGGTTCCGGCGGCACGTTCTCGGTGGAAGGGCAGCAGCGCCTGGCGACCCAGGGTTCATCGCTTACCGGGATCACCTTTGATGAAACTTCCGAGAGCTATTGGCCCGGAGGCATGCTCGAGGTGGATCTGGAGTCGCTATCGCTGGAGCTGATTGCCCCCGAAACGAGCGTCGGCGGCACCATCACGGCCTCGTACATTGCGGGTTCAACTTCGAGCGATGTTGAAATCGTGTCGCTGACGGCGGATGCCGGGTTCAGCGCTTCCGTGGTTAGCAGTACCCTCGGCACGGCCAACCTGGATGAAGAGATTACGGTCTCCTTCGACAACGCCTCGATTGGTCTCGCACACTTGGGCTCCACGAATTCCACGCTGGTGGTCAGCTGGACCGAGCCGGGTTCCGGCGTCACCAATACCATCGAGGTGGCATTGGATGTGATCTATTATTCCCTCATCGCTTCCCCCAACGTGATTGCCGGGTATGACTTTGACGATGGAACCGGCAACGCCACGCGGGCGGTAACTGAAAAGAACGCCTATGTGACTGCCAGCGATTTCGGTGTTGGCGATGGTTTGTTTGATGTGATTGCCAATAACGGCAACTGCCTGTCGGAACTCTTCGATGCGGAAGGCTATGTGTTCGGGACGGCGAATCCGTTCTCATACGGGGACGGGCGGTCGCCATTCGGCTTTACCGACATGAACAACGCCAACAACCTCGAGATGGCGATCGCCACCAACGACTACATGGTCTTCACGATCACGCCGACGAATGGATATGCGATGGACTTGACCAGCTTTTCGTTCCGGTCGTTCGCTAAAACCACCAATCACGCGGCCGAGCGCTGGGCGCTCTTCTCCTCCGTGGGCGGATTCGCGATCGACGACGTAATCGCGATCGGGCAAAACACGGAGGACGCGGTCTATGTCAACCACGTCGTCGATCTGTCGGGTGACGCGTTCCAGGAGCTGGAAGGATCGATCGAGTTCCGCCTCTACATCTATGGCGGTAACGAGTCGTACTCCGCCGCCACGCAGTTCGACAAGGTGATTGTCAGAGGCGATGTGTACGGCACGGCCATCCCAAATGTCAGCGCTTCCGTTTCCGGCGGATCGCTCACCATGTCCTGGGAAGACGGCCGCACCTACAACGTGATGACCAACACCTATCTGCCGGATGCGAACGGATGGGGCGTCAAGGAAACGGGCGCATCTTCGCCGGTAACCATTCCGATCGGCAGCGCCCCCGCCGTGTTCTTCAAACTGAGCAAATAAACCGAAACGCATGCTCTGATTTTGCGGGAGTTGTAGAAAAAACGCCGTCTCCGAATGGGGCGGCGTTTTTTTTTGGTGCTGGCTGGGTGGTCGCCGCGCCATCGCGAACCGTTTCTTTCATGCGAAAGAAGGGGTCCATATACCCTTTTAAGGCGATGGTCATTTTCCTGCGAATGGTGTTAGCATGCGATCATGAAGAGTATAATACTCATCTTCTTTTGCAGGGGTTTGGCGTTCTCGGATGCGATGGGCGGGCGGGTATTCAGCCGCCCAATCATCAATCCGAATGGATTGCCGCCAAAATCGGATGAAAACAAAATATGCGATCGGCTTGGAGACGCATCCGGCCGAACAAACACGAAGTTTAACGAAAGGATATATACCCATGAACGTATTCCAACCGGCCTTGCTGCTCTCGATCGTTTCGGTCTGTTCGACTTTGAGGGCCGAACCGATTGCCATCGGCGATAAAACCGCCGGGGTGATTCGCGAATCCCTGGAGTCGGTAAAGCCGGACAAGAACGGGGTGTTGCTTACCCGCGCGTTGAACCTGCCTGCGTTTGCGCGCGGCGCCTATTTCGGCGGGGGGCTGGGCTCCAATTTCAAATGGCCGCGCTTGGCCAACCAGATGACGCCGTGGTTTGTCTACGACAACGACATGTCCACGCTTTTCGCGGAGCCCTTTGCCAAAAACCCGTGTGGAACCGTAGGCAAGGGGGCGCAGTCGCAGGGCATGTTTGCGCTTTACCAGCTGGAGTCGGGCGAGTACCTGACGCTGATGCCGTTAAGCAAGGGGGCCACCATGAGCTGGCTGGACACCTCGGAAAGCGGTGAGGTCTCCGTGGTGCTCGGCCACTTCGGCAAGGGCACGGAGAGCGGAAGCATCCCGCTGCTGGTCTGGGCGAAGGATCCCGATATGTATCGCTCGCTTTCCAATGCCTGGAAACTTGCACTCGAACAGCTGGAGGGTTCAACGGACTGGCGCATGAATAAAACCTACCCGGAAGCAATGAAATATCTGGGCTGGTGTTCCTGGGAGCATTTCAGGAAAAAGATCGATAGCGATAAACTGGTGCATGCCGCAAAGAGTATTGAAAACAGCGGGTTGCCGATCCGGTGGTTCCTGGTAGACGACGGCTTCCAGGTTCAGCAGGGCCTCGCCTTGAAGGGGTTTGCGCCCGATCCGAAGACCTTCCCCAATGGCTGGGAGCCGCTAATGTCGATGCGCAAGGAGGACAAGATCAAGTGGTTCGGCCTGTGGCACTCCTACATGGGACTGTGGAGCGGCATCAACAAACAAAACGATTTCGGCGAACTGAACAAGGATTTCATCCCGTTCGGAAAAAATCTCGGCCCGGGAAAATCCCAGGCGGGCGCGCAGCGCTTTTACGACGCCTTCATCGGTTCGGTCGCCGATTACGGCTTTGACTTCGTAAAAATCGACAATCAGTCGCTGTACAACAACATGCAGAAGAACGTGGACAGCAGCGTGGAGATCAATGCCTGGATGACGGAAGCGTTGGAGAATGCCGTGAAGGCGCGTATGCCGCAGGGCATGATCAACTGCATGAGCCAGGGAACGCCCCAGGTGCTGGGGACGCGCTACTCGGCCGTGTCGCGCGTCAGCATCGACTATAAACTGCATGATCTGGCCAAGGCCAAGGCACACATCGAGCAGTCCTATGTCTGCACCCTGTTCCAGGGGCAGACCGTCTGGCCCGACCACGACATGTTCCATTCGTCCGACCCCGACTGCGGCGAGCTGATGGCCATCTCCAAGGCGATGTCCGGCGCACCGATCTACCTCTCGGACAACCCGACCGACTTCTGCGATGAATTCATCCGCCCGCTGGCCTATGCCGACGGCGAGCTGCTGCGGCCGCTCGCCCCGGGCGCTCCGCTGCCGGATTCCGTGATGATGGATGTCTACAAAAGCGGCCAGGCGTTCCGGGTGATCGCGCCGTTGGCCAACCGGTGTGCGGCCATCGTTTCCTACAACCTGTTCCACCCGGGCGAAAAAACGATCTCGACCGAAGTGACCGCGGCCGACTATGCGCATGCGTCCGGCATGATCCAGCCGTACGAGGGGCCGTGGGCGCTGCCGGAAGAGGGGCTGGTGCTCTTCGATTGGCGCCAGGGTTCCGGGGTGAAACTGGATGCGCCTTATCCCGTCGAACTGACCGGTTTCTCGGACCGCCTGCTGTTGCTCGCCCCCGTCCAGAACGGCTGGGCCGTCATCGGCGCGCGCGATAAATACTTGTCGCCGGTGGCGGTGAAGTCGGTCAAGGCAACCGCCGAATCCCTGGAAGTTTCCATGGTCGAGAGCGGCCCGCTCGTCATCTGGTGCGCCAACGCCACGCCGAAAGCCAAGGGCTTCGCCGCCAAGGAGCTCGGCAACGGCTTCTGGCAGTTCGATCTGCCGGCGGGACAACGGGATTATTCAATCACGATTGCAAAATAGGCTTTTCCGATTCAAGGGGCGGAGCGCCCCCCTGCGGAAGGCAAACCAGGGGCCAACAATCCGAAGGAGGATGAAGTGGGTAAAATCTTAACGAGCACTTTCGGCATCTGTTTGCTGTTGGTCGGGGCCGCGCAGGCGGTGATTCTGGCGGGATATGACTTCGATACGGGTCTCGGGGATGGGGAGGATGTCAGCACGCCGGAGGCCAATGTTCAGGGCATCAACGTGACCGCGTCCGATTTCACGACCGGGATTGGCCTGAGTGCCCGCTATGATCTTACCTATGCGCCGGCCGACGGGCTGGATGCGGAAGGAAATCCCTTTGGGACGAAGAACAAATTCGCGTTCGGGGGCTCGGGTGCGGATTTCGGCTTCGACGCTGTGAACGACACGAACGATCTTTCCGGCGCGATTCAAGGCAATGACTACCTGGAGTTCACCCTCACCCCGAATGCCGGGTATAAGGTGAATTTGGAATCGTTGACGTTCCGCACCTTCGTCCAATCGCTGGTCAACTCGGCGGAGCGCTGGGCATTGTTCTCGTCGATCGACGGCTATGCCGGCGGGGCGGAGCTTGCGACGGGGCAAACGACCGACGTGGGCACCTGGAACGGAGACTCCAACAATATCGGGATCGATCTGTCGGATGCCAGGTTCC
>NZ_JBFJYW010000279.1:0-4955 GCF_041622395.1 Pontiella sp.
CGGGATTGTTCGGTGATCGCCTGCGTGTAGTGGGTGTCCCAGTTCATGGCCATCCGGGACGTCGCCCATTGCGGGTCGGCGGCGGTTTGGGCCACCAACGGATCGATCCGTTCCCGCAGTCCGCTGAAGGCCGCCGTTGCCCAGTCGACCGTGGTGGTCTTTTGCACGATCGCGTCGTGCCTGTCGGCGGTGACGAGCAGTTGCGGGTGGTTGGCAAATGCAACCGAATCCAGCGCGCAGAGCGCGATCCAGCCGGTTGTTGTTCGAAGTATGCTGCGTGGTTTCATGGCGTTCCTTTCGTGCCGTCTTCGCATGGCCCCGTGCCTTCGCAACGGGGGGGGCGGTGGGAAATGTTCGATCGAAAAATAAAAGACAAAAAGCCGGATCGGTCAATGGGATTTGCGGCGGCATCACAATTTGCGGAAAAACCATTGATCGTTTGCGAATATTCCCTACCTTTTGCCTGTGAAAAATAGATTGGCGGGATGACGCGCCGCGCGACGGTCCATTGGGCCCGAAAACGCCCCGCCCGGTGCGGGAACCGCCATGGAGGAAAATTCATGACCGAGAAAACCATCCTGTGCTTTGGCGATTCGAATACCTGGGGAGCCGATCCCGCAGGCGGCCCCCGCTTTGACCGCTCAATCCGCTGGCCCTGCATTTTGCAGCAGGAGCTCGGCGACGCTTTCCATGTGGTGGAGGAGGGGCTCTGCGGCCGCACCACGGTTTGGGACGACCCCATCGAGGGCCACAAAAACGGACTGCGGCAACTGGTCCCGATCCTCAAATCGCACGAGCCGCTGGAGCTGGTGATCGTCATGCTCGGAACGAACGACCTGAAAAACCGTTTCGCCGTCTCCGCGTTGGATGTCGCCAACAGTGCCTGGGCCTTGGTTCGCGCCGCCCGTTCCTGCACCGATCCGGCCACCGGGAAGGCGCCGGAAATTTTGGTGGTCTGCCCTCCGCCGTTCGCGCCGCTCGCCCCGACCGCGTTCAAGGATCTGTTTGTCGGCGGCGAGGAAAAGTCGCACCGGCTGGCGGAGGCGTTTGCCGCCGTTGCCGAGCAGCGCGGCTTCCGCCTGTTCCAGGCCGGCGGCGTGATCCAAAGCAGCGCCATCGACGGCATCCATTTCGAAGCCGCAGAACATCTTAAGCTCGGACAGGCCCTCGCCGCCGAAGTCCGGAACATGTTCTG
Organism: Pontiella sp.; assembly: GCF_041622395.1. Classification (NCBI taxonomy): domain Bacteria; kingdom Pseudomonadati; phylum Kiritimatiellota; class Kiritimatiellia; order Kiritimatiellales; family Pontiellaceae; genus Pontiella; species Pontiella sp. The sequence continues at coordinate 1,196 of NZ_JBFJYW010000279.1, forward strand.
ATGCGCGGCGCCGTTGGCTTCCGTCCGCCGGTTGCGGATGAAGCCGGCGCCGCGGAGGTTAGCCGAGTTCCGGGACATCGAGCCACTTGCGCTCCTTCCAACTCTGCATTCCGAGCTCGGCGAGCTGGACGCCCTTGGCGCCTTCCATCAGCGAATGGTTCCATTCGGTGTCGAGCACGACGTGCTTGATGAACAGCTCCCACTGGATCTTGAAGGCGTTGTCGTATTCGAGGTTGTTCGGCACGTTTTCCCACGCTTCGAAGAAATCGATCGGCTGCGGGATGTCGGGATTCCAGACGGGCTTGGGGGTGTTGGCGGCCGACTGGGTCTTGACTTCGCGCAGGCCGGCCACCGCCGAACCCTTGAGACCGTCGACCTGCACGGTCAGCAGGTCGTCGCGGCGAACGCGGGTGCACCACGAGCTGTTGAACTGCACCATGGTGCCGTCTTCGAGCAGGAACATGGCATAGGCCGAGTCGTCGGCGGTGGCCTTGAACGGCGTGCCGTCTTCGCGGCGGCGTTCGCCGATGTCGGTCGCGCCGTAGGCCACCAAACTCTTGATCGGGCCGAACACGTTGTCGATCACATAGCGCCAGTGGCAGAACATATCGATCATCATGCCGCCGCCGTCTTCGGCGCGGTAGTTCCAGCTCGGCCGCTGGGCGGGCTGATCCAGATCCATGCCGGTGAAGACCCAATACCCGAACTCGCCGCGAACGGAGAGGATCTCGCCGAAGAAGCCGAGCTCCTTGAGCATCTTGAGCTTGCGGAACCCGGGCAACCAGAGCTTGTCCTGCACCACGCCGTTTTTCAGCCCGGCGTCCTCGACCAGCTTGGCCAAACGCACCGCTTCCCCGGTTTCGACGGCGGTCGGCTTTTCGCAGTAGATCGCCTTGCCCGCCTTTACGGCGGCTTCGATGAAGCCCGCGCGCTGGAGTGTGCCGGAGGCATCGAAGAAGATCTCGTGGTCGCCGTATTTTCCGTCGAGCGCGCCCTGCACGTCGGTGGTGTATTTGAAGGGTTCGCCGCGGGTTTCGTTGCCGTATTTCTCGGCCAGTTCCTTCAGCGCATAGTCGCGCCGCCCGGTCAGGATCGGGTCGGGCATAATGATCAGGTCGTTGCCGACCTTGATGCCGCCCTGCTTGATGATTGCGCCGATGGAGCGGGCCAGGTGCTGGTTGGTGCCCATGCGCCCGGTTACGCCGTTCATGATGATGCCGATGCGTTTGATTTCCATGGTAGATCTCCTTTCGATGGGCGGACACAAGGCCCGCCCTTACCTCAAGTTTCCGATTTCAGGTTTCTAGTTTCTATATAATGATCGGCCCGCCTTCGGGCAGGTCGGTGCACTGCGGGTGCGCGCCGGCGGGTAGGGCGGGAACGTCGACGCCCTCCTTCGGCAGCGTGCCGGCCAGCTCCTGTTTCCAGTGGGCGACGTCGCCGGCGGGGCCGTAGCAGTAGATGAAGGTTGCGGGCTCGGTGCCGATGTTGGTCATCTGGTGATAGACGCCGGAAGGAATGTGAACGATCTGCCCGGCCTCCATTTCGCGGCGCTCGTCGCCGAGGCACATTTCGGTTTTGCCGGAGACGACGAAGTAGACTTCCTCCTGCTCCTGGTTGTGCCACGGAACCTGTCCGCCGTTGGGGTCGAGGGTCACGAAGCCCATCGCGAAATTGGTGCATTGCACGGGCGAGGCGCCGCCCACGAGGTTTTGCGTCAGCCGCTTGGCCGGATAGGTGCGGCCCTTGATTTCCTTGAGGTCTCCAATGATCATGGTTTTCTCCTTTTAAGGCGGGCGCAGGACCCGCCCGTACATTTGGTTATAGATAGAATTTGTAGTAGGGCTCGTCGTGGGCGAGGCGCTGGACATAGAGGGCGGCTTCGCGGGCGTGGTAGTCGCCCCACATGCTCGATTCGCCGCAGGGGACGGAGCGGCCTGCGGGAATGTGGTCCCAGCCGTTGGGGCGGTGGTAGACCGAGTGCAGGATCAGCCCTTGGTGGGCTTCGTCGAGGCTGAGATAGTTGTCGCTCAGCAGCGTTTTCATCACCGTGAGTCCGGCCTGGGTGTAGGTTGAATCATCGAGATAGCGGCCGAGCCGCAGCAGCCCTTGGGCGCCGATGGCGGCGGCGGAGGAATCGACCGGTTCCGCATCGTTGAACGGATCGGATTCGCGTTCGTAGACTTCGGCGCCAAGCTGGTGCAGGTCGAGCGCGCCCGTGTCCCAATAGGGAATGCCGTCGGTGGCGGTGTGCTCGATGTAAAAATCGCAGGTGGCTTTCGCCATCTTCAGCAGGAAGGCTTCGATCGCTTCGCGCCCGCCGAGCGGCTCGAGTTCGGCATCTTCCAGGGTCTGGATAAATTCGAGTTGTTCCGCGGCGCCGAGCATGATCCAGGCGAGTCCGCGCGTCCAGGTGGTGAAGGGCGAAAAGCCCTGCTGCGAGTTGGGGCAGCGGTAGGCGCCGTCGTTCACGTTGAAAATACTCTCGTGGGCGGTGCGGCCCCAAACATCGTAGTGGTCGCGCCCTTCGCCATAGTAGACGGCAAAATCGGCGGTGGTCTTCGCGTGCTGCACCAGCCGTTCGAGCAGGCTGGTCCGCCGGTCGTTTTCGCCCATGAGCGCATATCCGAGCTGATGGCCGACCGCCAGCGCGCGCAGCGAGCGAATGGTGTCGGCGAACAAAGAGTGCGGGCCGTTGAAGGAATAGATGTAGCCGCCGGCGGGCAGGGCGGTCCAGCGCTTGGCCTGCACCGCGCTCGAGGCCTGCAACGCCATGACGTAGAAATTGCGTTCCCATTCGTTTTCGGGGATCCGGCCTTCGTTCATCAGGCGCAGCAGGTTGCCGTAGGTGCTGACGTTGTTGAAGCCGTGGTCGTGTACGCCGAAATGGCTCACGTGCGGCGCCATCTTTTCCACGGTGTTCTTTTTCCCCATCTCCAGAAACGTCGGGTTCCCCGTGGCATCGAACTGAAGGATTTCGGAGCCGTATTGGAAGCCCTGCGTCCATTCGGTCCAGCCGCGCGCGGTGTATTTCCCCGCCACGGTAAAGACGGGCGATCCCTTGGCCGGGTCATAGTGCCGGTCGAGGTCGGCGATTTTCTGCCCCGAGACCTGCCAGAAGCGTTCCAGGTCCGGTATCAGCTCTTGCGGAGTAAGGGTTGGATGAATGCGCATAAGTTCCTCCGGGATATATTGCGGTCAAAAATATATTGCACGGGAAATATGTCAAGGCCTATATTGCGCCGCGTCGATGGGGGGAAAATGGGAATACCGCATATGGATATGTACAACTTTTCGGTCGTGCGCGATTTGCGCAAGCGCGACGGCATGACGATCGCCGATCTGTCGGAACGCACGGGGATCTCGACGGCGGTGATCTCGAAGCTGGAGCGCAACCAGACGGTGGCGGAGCTGAAGACGCTGTTCCGGTTGGCCCGCGCGTTCGGGCTGACGGCCTCGGAAATGCTGGCGTTGGTGGAGTCGCGCACCGCGCAGGCGAAGCGGGAGACGGACCGGATTGCCGGCGACTTCCATTTCCGGCAGATCGAGTTCGCCAATTCCCAGTGCTACTATGCCGAAGCGCCCAAGGGCGCATCGCGCTCCAATCCGGACGCGCACCGCGACGATTGCGAGGTGTGCTGGGTGCTGGAAGGCCAGGTCCGGATCGATTTGCCCTACGAGCACCATATTCTCGCGGCGGGCGACTGCCTGCAGTTCGATGCCGTTTTCGAACACTCCTACGAGGTGCTCGAGGATTGCC
>NZ_JBFJYW010000280.1:0-4923 GCF_041622395.1 Pontiella sp.
GCGATCTCCACCCAGAACTGGCGCGGCAAGGTGTCGCTGTCGCCGGGGCCCTTTTGGGCCGTAGCGGTGGCGGGGGTGGCGGACGCTCCTTCGGGCGGGGTGAGGGTGTATTTCATCGGCGGAGCCAGATTGTTCCAGTGGGCATCGAGGATCGGGTCCGGATAGAATCCAAGGAACAGGCGGCCGGTTCCGGTGCGGAGCAGGGCATCGTCGGCTTCGGCGCGCAGTTTGACATAATACGTGTCTTCGGGGGTTGCCGGCACAATCGAGAGGATGTTCAGCCCTTCGGGGCGTTTCACGCCGAGTTCCGAGTCGGTGTTGACCAGCTGCGGCGGACGCTTGATACGGGGCAGGTCGAGACTGCCGGCGGCGGTGGCGGGGGAAACGGTGCCGACCGCCTGGCCCAGTGCCCGGCGCAGGCCGGGGCCGTCGATCCGGTCGGCGGCATAGATGATTTCCCCTTCGGGCGAAATCAGGTAGACCGACCAGGAACCGGCTTTGAGTCCAATCCGCATGGAGTCGTCCAGCGTGTCGGCAATCCATGGAACCTTTGTGCCCAGCTGCTTGCGGGCCTCGGCGAGCTGCAGCAGGCGTTCCGTCATGTTCTGGGCCTGGACATAGCCGTTGAGTTCGGGGTGTCGGAGGCTTTTGTAGAAGTAGAAAAACCGAACGCCTTTGGCGGCATAGTCCACTGCGGCGGCCTCGATTTCCGGATAGTTCTGGTGGAACAGCGGACAGGTGAGGCAGCCGGCGGAAAGCACCGTATATTTGCCTTTGCACAGCTCTCTAAGTTTCAGAGGTTTCCCGTCGGGCGTGAAGGCGTTCAGGTCGGGCAGGGGACCGCTGCCGAGAACGCCGCCGGCGGGAACGTTGGCATAGCGGTTTTCAGCGCCGGGCCGCTGTGCGTTTGCGATGCCGGCCATCAGAGCCAAGGAGACAAGCAGGACCATGCATTGCCGATTGCCGATTTTTGATTTACGATTGCTGGAACTCAGTCGGCGTTGGCCTCTACTTATTGCTCCGGCGATTAAATATTGAGAATCCCGCAGCACCGAAGGAATGGCCACCAAAGAGCGCAGAGAACTCAAAACCGTGCAGGTTCTGCTTTGTTTTCTTTGTGCTCTTTTTGGGAAAAAAATACCGATATTTAGTCGCCGGATCTGTATGAAAGGCGTCGCAGACCTGCAAATCGGCACACGAAGTGAGGCTGGAGCCAGCGACAGCAACGAAGCAACGCGGAGTGGCAATCGGCAATCATCAATCGGCAATCTGTTGTGTAGCGACATTGGTTTTTTCATTCGGTTTCTCCGTTGGTCGGCAGGGTGCCGCCCAGTGTGGTTAAGAGGATTTCCAGGGTTTGGATAAGTGCGGTCTGTTCGCCGTTCGGAAGGCTTTTCAGCAGACGGGATTCAACCCGGCCCCAGGCGGCTTGGATTTCGCTGCAGGCGGCTACGCCGGCGGGCGTCAGCGAAACCCGCTGGGCCCGGTTGGTTTTGGGGTCGGTTTTCCGCTTGATCAGTTTTTTCTGTTCCAGCGGCCGAAGCATGTTGGTGATGGTGGAGGGCTTGACGTCCATCCGGCGCGCCAGATCGGCTTGGGTGATTCCGGATGCCCGCTGGATATTTATAAGAATGCGCCCCTGTCCGTGGTGCAGACCGCAAGAAGCCAGCTCTTCTTCGATGGCCCGTTCCAGCAGGCGGCCATTGTGCATTAAAAGGTGCAGTAGCATTTTCTTCATCCGTGCGCTCCGTTGTTAGCAGCATAATACCAACGGGGCGCCTTCCCGAAAAATTGTGGGGCGTATTCGCTTTTTTACCCTCCGGTCCGCCGCGGTGAACAACGCTGCGTCGGCGGATTCGGTAAAATACAGATTCAATGCAATAAACCCGGCGGGTTGTTAGTTCGCTAATGATGCGCCGGATCGGGCGGCGACAAACGAAGGATCGTGAATATGAAGACGCAGCATTTTGGGCGGGTAGTGGCCGCCGCACTGATGGGCCTGACCCTGGCCGCATCGGCGGCCCAACGGAACATCCTGGTGATTATTGCCGACGACATCGGTCTCGACAGTTTGTCGCGGTGGAACAGCGATGCGAGCGCCAGCTTCCCGCCGGTTCCGACGATCGAGGCTCTGGCGGGGCGGGGAATCACTTTCACGCAGGCCTATGCCAACCCAACCTGTTCCCCGACCCGCGCGGCCATTCTGACCGGCCGCAACGGCTGGCGCACCGGCGTGCTGAGTCCAAGTTCGTCCGATCTGCCCGCCAGCGAAACTACCCTGCCCGAGCTCTTCGCCGAACAGCAGCTGGGCTATGAACTGGCCAGTTTCGGCAAGTGGCATCTGGGCGGCGGCGACAGCGGCCCGAACGACATCGGCGGCTGGCCGCATTTTTCCGGGTCGCTGGGCGGGGCGCTGGGGCTGGAATCGCAACCGCGCACCTACTACAACTGGACCAAGGTGGTGGATGGCGTTTCCACCGCGTTGACGGATGCGTATGCCACCAGCGAAAACGTAACCGATGCGGTGGACTGGATCGGTGAACAGGGGACGAATCGCTGGTTTGCCTGGATCGGGTTCAACGCCGCGCATACGCCGTATCATAAGCCCCCGGCGGATCTGCACACCTATTCCCTGCCGGTCGGTGCGCCGACCAACAATCCCCGTCCGCACTTCGAGGCGATGATTGAATCCATGGATACGGAGATGGGCCGGCTGTTGGCCGGCATCGACACCAACGAGACGACCATCATTTTCCTGGGCGACAACGGGACGGCCGCCGACGTTATCCAGCCGCCCTACGATATTACGGGACGCGCCAAGGGCACGCTCTACGAGGGCGGAACGCATGTGCCGATGATCGTGGCCGGCCCCGATGTGGTGGACGGCGGGCGTACCAACGATTCGGTGGTGCACTGTGCCGACCTGTTTGCCACGATCCTCGAGCTGGCCGGCGGAACCCTGCCGGCCAGTGGCGGCGAGGACTCGCGCTCGCTGGTTCCAATCCTTGGCAACCAGCCCTTCGCGCCTGCCAATGATTGGATCCTGATGGAGTCCGATGCCCTTCTGGCGAACACCACGACAGGACGCGCCATCCGCAACGACCAGTACAAGCTGATTCGGATGGTCGGCCGCGCGGATAAATTCTACGACATGGGGGCCGACCCGCTCGAAAGCACCAACCTGCTGGACGGGACGCTGAGTGCTGCGGAGCAGGCGGTCTACGATGCCTTTTCCGCCCAGCTCGACAGCTGGGTAAAGACGGAGGTTGTGGTTTATGTGGATGCCGACAATACCGCCGGCCCGTGGGACGGAGCGTCCTGGACCTCGGCCTACGCCACGGTGCAGGCCGGAATCGATGCGGCATCTTCCGCCGGCGGCGGAGCCGTCTGGGTGGCCGAGGGAATTTATCTGCCCACCACGGATTCCGATCGCACGGCCAGCTTTACGATGGCGGGGAATGTTGATCTCTATGGCGGATTCGCCGGCACGGAAACCGATCGGGCCCAGCGCGATCCATCACTGTATGCCAGCGTTCTGAGCGGCGACATCGGCGTGTCGGGCGTGGATGCCGACAACAGCTATCATGTGGTGATCGGCGCGAGCGATGCCGTGTTGGATGGCTTTACCATTCGGGATGGGCAGGCGGACGGCGCCCGCCAAAACCAGCACGGCGGCGGCCTCTATTGCGTGGATGAAGTTTCCCCGACCGTTGTCGGATGCACCTTTGCGGACAACCAGGCCGGTGAAGGCGCGGGCGTCTATGCCTACAACGCGTCGTCGTCCGATTTTTCGGAGTGCGAATTCACCGGCAACACGGCCAACCGGGGCGGGGCGCTGCTGCTGCGCAACGGATGCAGCGGAACCTTTTCCAACTGCACCTTCTCGGCCAATTTCGCCGCTTGGGCGGGCGGCGCGATCTATGCGGACTATGGCTCTTCGCCGACGTTTTCAGGCTGCGCGTTCGCCAACAATTCAACCACGGGGAAGGGCGGGGCCTTCTTTACCGACGACCTCGCTTCGCAGGTGGGCATTTCATCGCCGGTGTTTGTGGATTGTGCCTTCACGGGGAACAGCGCGACCTATCGCGGCGGCGGCATCTATAACTTCGACGGCAGCGAAACGTCGGTTGCCAATTCAAGTTTTACGGGGAACTCGGCCGGCATCGGAGGCGGCGCCATTGCGAACGACCTGAATTCGGAGCTGACGCTGAGCGGCGTTACCTATGCGGGAAACAGTTCGACGAGCGGCGAGGCCGATGTGGATTCGGACGGCACTTCGGTGGTGTATTAAGGAGCGGGCGATGAAATCGGGATTCGTTTTTTCAGTTGGTTTATTGGGGCTCTGGGCATCGGTTGTGCAGGCGGTGGTGTTTGTGGATGGAAGCCATGCCGGCGCGGCGGACGGGAGCTCGTGGGCGACCGCGTATGCCACGGTCCAGGCGGGCATCGATGCCGCGGAAGCCGGCGGCGACGATTCGGTCTGGGTGGCGGCCGGAACCTATACCCCCACCACCGGAACGGATCGCTATGCCACGTTCGAGCTCAAAAGCGGCATTGCGGTCTATGGCGGGTTTGCGGGAAATGAAAGCCATCTTTCGGAGCGCGACTGGCAGGAAAACACAACGGTGTTGAGCGGTAATATCGGCGTGGCCGGACTGGCGAGCGATAATGTCTACCACGTTGTCTCCTGCACCAACGCAGTCGGCGCGGCGATCGATGGCTTTACCATTCAGGACGGCTATGCCAACGGTCCCAACACCGGAACGGGCGGCAGCTCGGGGCAAAATTCCACCAGTGCCGATGCCATTGTTTCCGGCATCAACCATGGCGCCGGCGGCGGCATCATTAATTTCCAGTCCGCGGCGGTCGTTCGGAATTGCACCATCTCTAACAACTTTGCGCTGAAAGCAGGCGGCGCCTATA
>NZ_JBFJYW010000281.1:0-4923 GCF_041622395.1 Pontiella sp.
CCGGGCTGCGCATGGAACCGCGAATCGAATCCGGGCGCGGCCAGCATGGCGCCCAACGGTGGATCGAAGGCATACTCGACCGGCATCGCCGCCGGAACCGCTTCTTTGACCTTGCCGGGTTAGCCTCCTTCCAGGCATTCCAGGAGAGTTTGATCAGGACTTCATGGTCCGACAACTTGTACTCCGGCGCCGTGGCGCACTGAAAACCGGGCGGCGGTTGCGCAGCACTTCGACAAAGGCCAGCTTCGAGTCGGCAAAGGCGCGGAAGCGGGTTTCGGCGACGCCGGATGAGGCCAGTTCCCGGACGGGGAAGACGTGGACGACATTTCCCGCCAAGTTCAGCAGTTCCAGCCGAACTTTGTAGTCGGCCTGGGCAGCGGTATCCGGAACATTGAGCAGTTCGAAGTCCATCTCCTAACCCGGCGCCAGCTGGGGCCGGTAGCTAAGGATCATGTTCGGTACCGCCGGATCGTCCCCCGGCAAGGGAGAATTCGGCTCGCCTTTCATGCGGCTGCTTCATCACCTCGTTCAACAGCGGGATGACGATATCGCGGTAGAACGCGGCGTAGAAGCGGTTAGTGTGAGGCGGTTCGACCAGATGGTTCTGCCCGGCAAAGTGGATCCCGTCGCAGACCGCCAGGTAGGAGTTCAGATAGGTCGTAGAGACATCGATGTTCAGCATGCCGATGCCATCGGCGCCGGACATCCGCATCAGCTCAACCGTGCGGGCGAAATTGGCGGGACCGCCCACCCGGTAGGGATCCGCCCCGTCCGCCCCTTCCTCCAGGCTGCGGTCCAGCATCAATATGCGGTCCGCGTAATAGTCCGGATCAAAAAACCAGTTGTTCTGAAGGGCGTACTTCACATGCGCCCGGACCGCCACATAGGGTCTGGGCAGAACCCGCTTCCGGGGCTGGCCCAGCCGCAGCGCTTTGACCAGGCCGGACCGTCGTTTCAGCCGTATCTGCATGGCCCCGGACAACTCCTTGCCGGTCAGCGCCTTGTCGTAGTTTATGTAGACGCGGACCTCGCGGTTTTTCTGTCGGGGAACGTTGGCCAGGTCATAGGCCACCTCGTTCCATTCTCCCGCCTCCAGCGCCGGGCGCAGTGGTTTAAGGGAAGCCTCTTCCAACTTGTGATAGAGGCGGTCGTTGCGCAAGGCCACTTTCAACGACTTCGAGTCGATCGCCACGGACGGCTTGGCCGGACCTCCAAACAGTCGAACCCCTCCCAGTTCGAGGGCTTGTACGTGATGGCGATGGCCGACCGCGCCGCCTGCGGGGAACCGGAAAATTGGATCGTCGAATCGCCGGCAAGTTCAACCTGCGAACCGTCCAGATCAACCGCCTCGAGGTGCCGGGTCTTCATGTTCAACATCACATCCCTTGACTTGCCCCCGGCATGCCCGTTCGGCGACAGTGTGAAAGCAACGGCCATCATCGTACCTAAAGCGTTTTTAAAAAGCCTGTTCATCATTGAATCCATTACAAAAAGTCCAGTCGTGCCCCAACCACGCTAAGATCGCTCTGCGCCGGGGCTGAAAGCCAAGTAGCGCGCCGGGCCCCGGTGCGCCAATAGTTCAACGGGGCCCGTTGAACCCACGCCCTCCTCGACCTAAAAAACCCTCAATCCTCACCCCAAAACGTAAACACCCCCAGCGGGGCCGCATAGGTGGCGGCCGCGTGACTGCCGATGATCTCCTTGGAATAGTAATTCACGTAGGCGACATGCCCGTCGGCAAAATACATGTTGGTGCGCTTGTTTCCGCTGTCATGACGGTAGGCAATCTGCAGATTGGTCGGAGTGCTGGCGCTGGTACTGGCCGAGATATTCTGTCCCGAGTTCGCCCCGATCAGGCAGCCGGTCGTCGGCACCCGTTCGCCCAGAACCAACATCCCCGTGGGATTGGGAATCGTATTGAATTTAAGGGATTGGGGCGTAGCATCGGCAATGCCCCTGAAACGTTCGTCGCTCCAGCTCCGGCCGCTGTTGATCGCATAGCTGCGGGGAGCCGTATAGATCGAACTCCGCTTCAACTTGTCGCTCGGACAATGGAATATCCCCGCAGCCACGTTGTCGATACTCCGGTCGCTGGACGTATAGAGCAGAACCAGCGAATCCCAGATCGGAATGTTGCTGCCGGTATTGCCGCGATGGGGGAAATAATCATTGTTGTCATCGATGTACATCATAAACGCCGTGCTCAACTGCTTCAGGTTGCTCAGGCAACTGATTTGCTGCGCCTTCTACCGAGCTTGATTCAACGCCGGCAGCAACATCGCCGCCAGAATCGATATGATCGCTATGACCACCAAAAGCTCGATCAGCGTGAAGTTTCGAATCCGTCTCATAGCAACACTCCTTCCTGTTGGTTTACCATCGTTCCGAATTGGGAAAAGAACACATCGCTGGCAGCGTCCCTCGGCTGTTTCCCCGCTTTTGCGGCAATCGTGGCGCAGACGCCGGCGGCCTCGCCGAGCACCGCGGCGTTGCCGGTAACCCGGTAGCTTGCGTGGGCGTAGAAATCGCCGCTGATGCAGCGACCGGCCATCATCAGGTTGGGAACATCGGCGCTGATCAAAGCCCGCAGGGGAATGTCGTACGGCTTCACGGCGCAGGGAGGCACTTCAATGCCGCCGGTGGAGGCATCGAGCGCATGGACATCGACACAGAATGTCGAGCGACAGACCGCATCGGCGTGACGGGCTCCGGATTTGAGATCCTCCAGGGAGACTTCGTATAGCCCTTTTATCCGGCGTCCTTCCCGCACCCCAATGTGCTCCGCAGTCGCCGCCAGTTGGATCTTCTCCCATACCCCGCCTCGCCGGCGAAGGGTTTCGACCTGCCGATGGATCTCCCGCCGCGCCTCAAGGGTAGCCCGGGTCACATCGTCGGCATCCGTTCCCTTCCCACCGTATTGGTGGTTCGCCATCAGGAAATAGAGTTCCCCGCCCAAGTGAAACAGCGAGGTATCGTGATAGCTGGGCTCGACACCCTCGGCAAGCAAATCGGTCCTCAACGCTTCGATCGCCTGTTCGCGCGGAGAATAGTTCATCACATAGGCGGCGGCGTCCGTCGGATCGACACCCGTAACCAAAGCCAGCAGCGACATAGGCTGGATCTGCCCGTTCGGATTGCCTACTGCATAGCGGCAGCCACTAAGCGCGCCCAGGTCGCCGTCTCCAGTCGCGTCGATAAACACCTTCCCACGCCAGGCTTCGCGCCCCGACTTGGACTCGGTCACCACCGCCTTCAGTTCCCCGGCACCATCCTTGACCACATCCGCCACCAGCGTATGCAGACGGATGCGAACATTCGCTCGGCTGCACAATGTCTCCAGGACCAACTTCATTCCTTCCGGATCGAAAGGCACCGACGACCGCCGGCTCGGACTAGCCGGCACACAGCCCATACTGGCCAGCTCCTCAATGATTTCGGCAAGCAACCCATTCTTGCCAGCCGAATCGATGATCCACCCCAGAGCCCCGGCCGTCCAGGTGCCGCCCAGACACCCCCCCCGCTCCAGCAACACGGTCCTGGCTCCACGCCGGGCCGCCGCGATGGCCGCACAAACCCCGGCCGGGCCGCCCCCGGACACAATCACATCCGCGTCCGCGACCACCGGCACCTGCCGGGATTTTTCTTCTAGATAGTTCATATCGGTCATTTCAGGTTTCGGGTTTCGGGTGTCAGGACCGCAATCGAATCGTGATCGCGCTCATAATCGCGCTCGTGATCGAACAGTTAGGTTTCAGGTTTCAGGCTTCGGGTTTCAGGACCGCAATCGAATCGTGATCGACCGCCTCAGGCGGATGACCGGCTAGTGGTCACGTCTTGATTAAACGTTGGCACCTGAAGCTCGATCACGATTACGAGCGCGATTACGATTTTCGAAAACGGTCCATGGTCACCTAAACCTTACCGAACCGAATCGCATTGCACAATTCACAATTCGGCTTATTTTTTGTACAAAACGGCTGAACCAGGTATCTTCTTACATAATTGGCCGTATTGGGACCGCCGGGGAATTAGGTGGGAGGTAGTTCGAAGATTAGGGTCTGTTTTTTGCCTCCCTTAATCTTTCTCCCTAATCTTTCACCTTAATCTGCTCGATGGATGGCATTGATATAAGAAGATCAATAATGCAGCTCCTCGCTAAAATCCCCGCCCCCCGCTTCGACCAGTCCCTCGAAGCCGCTCTGCAGGATGTGGAACGGGCCTTCGGCATCCGCCTAACCATTCACGACCTGAAAGGGCGCCTGCGACACCCCGACGGCCAACCGCTGCTGCCCGGACGCAATGTGCATCAACACCCGTGCTGCAGACGGATGCGCTACAAGGAGCCGGGCTGGAATCGGCGTTGCTACGACGACTGCTTCAAGCAGACTGAGCACACTGCCAACACCTTGCAAAAACCGTTCGTCAAACGCTGCTGGAAAGGGATGGCCGAGCTGCTGGTACCGGTGTTTCTCCGGAACCAGCATCTTCTCTCCATTCTGGCCGGAGTCTTCCGCCATCCCGACGGCATTCCGCCCGAAACCACTCTGCCCGACTGGTTCCACAGGGAATACGCCAAACTTCCCCTGTTGGATTCCGCCAAGCTGGAAACCCTTGTCAGCATACTGCAGCTGATCGGCCGGGGGATCCTGCTGGGGGAGGAGAACGAACAGGATAGAGGTGGACCAACCGACCGCAAAGCCCAGATCCACCAGTTCTTCGAAGACTATGCGCACAAGGACGTCGGCGTTCCGGACCTGGCCCGGCAGCTGGGCGTGTCGCCGTCGCGGGCCCGACATTTGGTGAAGGAGCTGACCAACCGCAACTTCAAAGCACTGCTTGAGGAGGAGCGCATGCTACGGGCTGGGGCCCTGCTGCAAGCCCACAACCACCCCCTGAAAGTCGTCGCCGAGACCGTCGGCTACC
>NZ_JBFJYW010000282.1:0-4915 GCF_041622395.1 Pontiella sp.
CAGGCGCTGCGCGGGGCCGACCTCGGTTTCTGGCGCTGGGATGTTCCGTCCGGTGCAATGCAGGTTAACGGACAGTGGCACCGGATGCTCGGTTGCGAGCGCCGCGAGATCGAGCCGCACGTCGATTACTGGAAAAAACTGATCCACCCGGACGATTTCCATCGGGTGATTGAAGCGCTGGATCGGAGCCTACGCAACCATGCGGAGCATTATGAATCCGAATACCGGATGCTGCACAAATCCGGCGAGTGGGTATGGATTCTGAGCCGGGGTCGGGTGGTGGAATGGGATGGCCTCGGAAACGCGGTGCGCATGGTCGGAACCCATCTGAGCATTACCCCGCACAAGAAAGCGGAAAAGCGCATGCAGGCCGCGAAGGAGCTGGCGGAAAAGGCCAACCTCGCCAAGAGCGAGTTCCTGGCCAACATGAGCCATGAGCTGCGCACGCCGATGAACGGCATCATGGGGCTGGGGCAGCTGCTGCAGGACGATCTGAAGGGCTCGGAGTGGAGCGATATGATCGACGACATTCTTGAAAGCGGCGAGGCCATGATGAAGCTGATCAACGGCTTGTTGGATATCTCCTATCTCAACAATGCCAACATCAAGCTGCGCAATGTCGACTTCGACCCCGGCGAGGTCGTCACGGATGTCGCGACGTTTTTCGGCGCGCAGGCCACCGCGAAAAAGCTGAGGCTCACGGTCGGCCACAGCCGGCGCATGCCCGTCCGGATTACCGCGGACAAAATGCGGCTGCGCCAGATCCTCTCCTCGCTCATCGAAAATGCGGTCCGGTTCACGCCGGAGGGTTTTGTGCGGGTCCGGACCTTTTTCCGGCACGGCTCCAAGGCCGCCGGGACGCTGACCGTTTGCGTGCGGGACTCCGGTCCCGGCATTCCCGAAAATCTGCGGCAGGAGATCTTCGAGTCTTTTGTGCAGGCGGATGCCACGTCCACCCGCTCGTTCGGCGGGGCCGGGCTGGGACTGGCCCAGACCCAGAAGCTGGTGGCGGCCATGGGCGGCCGGCTGGCGCTGCGAAGTTCGCCGGGGAAGGGGTCGGTCTTCATCGTCCAGCTTCCGGTCTCGATCCCGCAAGCGGGCCGTCGAACGCAGAGCGATGTTCCGGTGGTTCTGATCGTCGAAGATCAAAAGCTCAATCAGCTGGTGCTGAGCAAGATGGTCCAGCGGTTGGGGGGACGGGTCGAGATTGCCAACCACGGCGCGGAAGCCGTGGAAATGTTCGAGCGCCGCAACTACGACCTGATCTTAATGGATATCCAGATGCCCGTCATGAACGGAGTGGATGCCACGCGGGCCATCCGCAAGCTGGAACTCGATGCCGGTTTCCCCCGCACCCCGATCTGCGCCGCCACCGCCTATGCCATGCCCGGCGACCGCGAAAAGTTCCTCGCCACCGGCATGGATGATTTCCTCTCGAAGCCGCTGAGTGTCGATGCCGTTCGCGCCGTTTTCGACCGGCATGTGGTGAAGCAAGCAGTCAAGGAACGGTAGTATGAATAACAAGAAAACAAGCCCGTCCGGCTGGTTCCAAATCAAAAACCTGCGCGCGCAGGATGCGCATGCCCAGGCCAAAATCGCACTGGTCCTGATGGCGGTCATTCCGGCGCTCTCCCTCTACTACATCGGCACGCAAGGCGCGACAAGCGGGGGCATGCCTTTCGGGGCGGAAGTCGTCATGTTGTGCTGCACGATCTTTGTCGCCGTCTCCGGCTATCGCATCCTGCGGAAGTACCCGGAAAACATTGTCCGGTTGCGCCAATACATTCAGGACGTGGCCGAGGGGGCGCTGCCGGAGCGGATTACCCTCGAGAACGCGAGCTACAGTGACGATCTGAAGTTCATCGAGGATAGTTTCAATACGATCCTGTGCGAAATGAGCGCCCGGCTGGTTATTATCGAAGAGCGCTGGCGCATCGAATCCGGACTGCGAAAGGCCCTTGAAGAGCAGCAGCGGGCGTTGGTGCAGGCCGAGCGGCACCGGGCCATGATCCAGAGCATCGGTGCGGCCTGCCACCATTTGGGGCAACCCGCAACCACGCTCCGGATGCGCCTCTTTATCATGAAGGAGCAGGCGCAGACCCTTCAGGAGGTGCTGGACATCGAGGAAAGCATCCAGGAAGTGGATGCGATCTGCACCGTGCTCCAAAGGCTCCGGGAGGTCAATGAGTTCCGGACCGAGCCGTACCTCCAGGGCGGCGATGCGGGCGCCAGCGAGATCCTTGCCATTTAGCGGCGCGACCGTGAAGGGGCGGCCACGGCCGTCGCAATGGCGTCTCCGGACCACCGCCCCGCACTACGCCTCACGAAGTACTTGAGCCGGTTCGGCCCAACCGATATAAACAACGCTCATTTTTTCCAATCGGAGTAGAGCTATGAAAGTACCGGTCAGTTGGCTGAAGGAATATGTTGATTTCGAAGATACGATCGAGGGGTTGTCGGACAAGCTGACCTTCGCGGGGTTGGAAGTGGAAGCCATCGAAACGATCGGCTCCGATTTCCCCGGCGTGGTCGTGGGCGAAATCCTGGCCATCGAACCGCATCCGGGGGCCGATAAGCTGCGCCTGTGCACGGTCGAATACGGTGCCGAAGAGACGATGCGCGTGGTCTGCGGCGCGCCGAACGTGGTCGTCGGCGGCAAATATCCCTTCGCTCCGGTCGGCACCACCTTGCCCGGCGGCTTCACGCTGAAGAAGGCGAAGATCCGCGGCGAGGTTTCGATGGGCATGCTTTGCGCCAAGGACGAGCTCGGATTGGGCGAAGACCATTCCGGCTTGCTGGTGCTCGACGCCGGCCTCGCGCCCGGCACGCCGTTCGTCAAGGTTTGGGGCGAGCCGGAGACGGTCATCGAACTCGAAATCACGCCGAACCGTCCCGACTGCCTCTCCATGATCGGCGTCGCCCGCGAAATGGCGGTGCTCTATGGCACCGAACTCAAAATGCCGGCCATCGCGATTTCCGAGACCGACGAAGACGTCAACGCCGAGATCGCCGTGCGCATCGACGACGAAGCCAAGTGCCCGCGCTACACCGCCCGCGTCATGAAGGGCGCCAAGATCGGGCCGTCGCCCGACTGGATGCAGCAGCGCCTCGAAGCCGCAGGCATTCGCCCGATCAGCAACGTGGTCGACATCACCAACTATGTCATGCTCGAAACCGGCCACCCGTTGCATGCGTTCGACAAAAACACCGTCGCGGGCGGACAGATTATTGTCCGGACCGCCAAGTCCGGCGAAAAAATGCATACGCTCGACGGCTCCGAACGCGCGCTGGCCGAGGACATGCTCGTCATCGCCGATGCCGAGAAGGCCTCCGCCGTCGGCGGCGTCATGGGCGGCGCCGATTCCGAAATCAAGGACGACACCTCCACCATCCTGCTCGAAGCCGCCGCCTTCGAAACCGCTTCGATCCGCCAAACCGCCAAGAAGCTGGGGCTCGGCACCGATGCCTCCTACCGCTTCCAGCGCGGCGTCAACACCGATTCCGTCGAATGGGCCAGCCGCCGCGCCGCCGCGCTTACCTGCGAACTGACCGGGGCTTCGCTCTGCAAGGGCGTCGTCGATGTCTATCCGCGGAAGAAAGAGCCGATCAAGATCCCGTTCCGCTGGAGCAGGATCGTTTCCATGATCGGCGCCGAAATCTCCGTCGATGAAATGAAAGCCATCTTCGGCAAGCTCGAAATCGGGATCGAAGACGGCGGGGAAACCGCCGTTGCCCTCGTCCCGAGCTTCCGCCTCGATCTCGAGCGCGAAGTGGACCTGGTCGAGGAAATCGCCCGGATCCACGGCGTCGACCGTGTCCCGGCCAAGACGCCGCTGGCCAAGGTCATCCCGGGGGCCGACGACTCCCGCGTGCGCGCCATCGCCGACCTGCGCGGCGTGCTGCAGGGCCTCGGCGTGAGCGAAATCATGAACTACACGCTCGTCAACCATCCGCTGCTCGACCTCTTCAACAAGGAAAACCGCGACCGCCGCGAAGCGTTGCCGCATCCGATTTCGATGGACCAGTCGGTCATGCGCACCTCGCTGATTCCGCAACTGGTCGAAAGCCTCGGCCGCAACCTTTCGCGCCAGATCGGCGAGGCCTGCTTCTACGAACTCGGCCGCGTCATCAACCGCGTCGACGGCGAGCCGGTCCAGACCGAAACCGTATCGCTCGGCATGATGGGCCCCGTGGGCCGCAAGCTGCTCGACAAGCGCGGCCCGGTCAAGGACGAGGAGATGTATGTCTGGATGAAGGGCCTTGTTGAAAAACTCTGCGCCGCCCAGAAGCTGGTTCCCGCATTCCAGGCCGAAGAGCGGCCGGAGTTCCTGCCGGGCAGCGCCGTTTCCATCCTCGTCGATGGCGAAACCGTCGGCTGCATGGGATTGGTCAACAAAACCGCCCGCGGCGAATGGCGCCTGACGGGGCCGGTCGCGGCCGCCGAAATCAACCTCGAAGCCCTGCTGAAAAACGTTTTCGCCATCAAGAAGACCGTGGAGCTCGCCCAGTTCCCCTCCATGAGCCGCGATATTGCCCTGGTGCTCGACGAATCCGTCACGCACGAGGAGGTCGTCAAGCTGATCGAGAAGGCCAATCCCGAGAATCTCGAATCGTTCGGCCCGTTCGATGTCTATCGGGGCAAGGGGGTCGAGACGGGCAAGAAGAGCTTGGCGTATTCCTTTGTCTACCGCTCCGCGAAACAGACGCTGACCGATAAAAAGGTCAACAAGGCGCATCAAAAACTGATCGACTTCCTCTGCAAGCAGCTCGGCGCCTCCCTGCGAGAGGGCTAGAAAAAAACGAGCTCTTTATAATGGTTATCTGGTCGGTCGGACGGTATTGATAGTTCCATGCAAAATTATACACATCGTCTAATCGCCCTTCTTCTGCTGAGTGCCGCCGCTGTCCGAGCGGA
>NZ_JBFJYW010000283.1:0-4911 GCF_041622395.1 Pontiella sp.
CGTTGAGATTCGGGAATCGGTTGCTGGTATCGAGCACCGCTTCGTTGATTCCATCCTTCGTGAACCCGAGCGCCAAATATTTAAGCGCATCGAGATCGTTGCCCGTGTGGAGCATGTCGACCGACAACACGTAAACCTGGTTGGTTTCGGGGGAGAAAGGCAGCAGTACGGCTCCGGCCCACGCGCCATTCGCGCCGCCGCCATTGATGGTTCCGTCGTTGTTGATGAAGTCGCTCTTGGCGTCCCAATCGTTGTCGCCGATGGTGGGTGCCACGCCATCGAGGCCGGACGCTCCGTCGCCATCGAAGGTTTCCGAGTAGATGATCGACAAATCCACGTCGGGGGCCTTGGGCGTCGTCGCGGAAAGCGCGGCGGAAGCCGTAGTGGTGTTCTGGCCGGTCGAGGTGTCGCGCGCCATGACGGTGTAGGCATAGGCGGTTTCGGCGGACAGCCCGGTGTCGGTATAGGTCGGGCTGCTCTGCCAGCCGCTGTCGTGGCCGCCGCCCGCCGTGCAGGTGAAATAGTATTCCACTCCGCTTTCATCGGTCGCCGTGGTGGCGGTCATGGTGATCGAGCTGCTCGATTCCGCGGTCGGCGGCGTCGCCCAGGTCATCGGGTTCGGCGTCGGCGGCTCGTTGTCGACCACTCCCACCACGTTGCCCATCACCACAATGGTATCGATGTCGCATCCCGTCGATTCGTTGTACCAGTAGAACGTCACGGTGGTATCGGTTAGGCCTTGGTATTGGGCATCGCTCAGATCAACCACGGCGTTCGCCCAGCCTTCGCCGCGCAACGGCGGGACCTCAACGCCCCAGAGCGCGGCGCTGCCGGGGCCGCCGTCGAGGCTGGTGTTGAACATCGCCCAGCGGGTGTTGCCGGCCGTGCCGGTGCCCTGGCGCAGATCGAAGGTGATTCCGGACAAATTCAGCACGACGTTGGAGGGGATGGCGATCGACCAGGAATAGAAGTCGCCCGACGGCGCAACGGACGGCATCGAGGACTGCCCCGAAGTTCCGCCGTTGAGTTTGGCCACATAGCTGCCCGAGGTGGCACCTGCCGCATTGGCGGTGTAGTCCACCGCGACGCTCAACGCATTTCCGGATACCGTCCATCCGGCGGAGACGCCAATGCCGTCGTCCGGGTCGTGGTCGTCGGGCGAGGCATCGAAATCCGCATCGTTCGCGTCTTCGAAATCCACCCCGGCAATGGATCCTTCCGGCCACTCCGGAGCGACAACTCCAAGATAGGCGGAGTGGAGGGCCGAAACTTCAGTTGCATCCAAACTCGTATTGTAGAGGCGCACCTCGTCGATGGTGCCGGAATAGTATCCGCCGCCGATCTGGCTCCCCAAAGCAGCGGCGGCAATGCCGTCCATGGTCCGGGTCATCCCCGTATCGCCGTGCCAAGGATCGCCGTTGAGGTAGATGGCCATTTCGCCGACCGCGGCATTTTTGGTAAAGACCCAATGGTTCCATCCCCCTTGGTATTCATTGGTCTCGGCGCCTTTGGAGATTCGGTCGTAGTCGCCGTCAAAACCGGCATCCCAAAAGACGGTTCCGTCGCCCCACGGCAGGTGCACGTTCAAAACGCGGTCCCCCTCGGCATTCTCCGCATAAAAAACGGAATCATTCCGTGGCTGGTCGTCGCTCCCGTATGCCCACAACGAGACCGTGACTTCGTTGCTGATCGACTCAAAGGCGGATGCCGGCAAAGCAACCGTGGAGCTGCTACCGTTGAATGCAAGAGCCCGACTGTCGAAACCGCTTCCAACCCAGATGGCCGAGGACAGTGTACCGTCGAAACCATGCCCCGTTGCATCCACGACCTTGGTATTGTATCCCATATTCATCGGCCAGTCCGCCACCAGGCCGGCAAGCGGAATCACCTGGATGGAAACGGAGGCTTCCGCACTGCTATCCGTGCCGTCGTTGACCGTGAAGGTAAAGCTGTCCGCCCCATTAAAGCCGGTATCCGGCGTGTAGATCAGGTTGGGAGCCGCACCGCTCAGCGTACCGTTGGTCGGTTGCAATGCCACGGCAGAGGTCAGGTTGCCGCCGTCGGAATCGGAGCCGGTGAGGACAATCGCTACGCTGCTGTTTTCATAAAGCGTTGCCGTGATGGCATCCGCCTCCGGCGGAATGTTTTTGGGATCGCCCGTCAGGCTGATGTTGTCGATGGCAGGGTCGGCATTGTTGCCATCCAGCAGTGCGGTCCGGAAGCGGATGGTCACCTCGTCGTTTCCGGCATAGGCCGACAGATCCACCGTTGCGTTCGACCACGGATCGTTGCCGGCGGTCTGTTGCTGCCCATTCCGAATCCAGACGCCTTGCGTCCACGTGGAACCGTCGTGCACATCCACGGCCAGATAATCAATGTGGGCCCCATACATGTGGTAGTCGAAGGAGAGGATTGCATCGTTGACCGTGCTGAAGTCGAAGGTCGCTTCCGCCATCGCCGAGTCGGAGCTACTGCCGTCGTCGCCTTCGGCATAGAGATAATAATCGCCGTCGCCGGCGCTATCGGGCCCAGCGTCACTGGATGGCGTCGCACCTTGGTGAATCTGCCAATCATAGTCGTTGTCATCGGCGGAATGCCAATCGCTTTCGCCGGTCTCAAAACTCTCTGCATAGGGCAACGCATTGATGATTTTATCGATCACCGGATAGGCCGGGATGGTTTCGCCCGTGAGCTGCTGGTGCACGCAAACCGGCACGTAGCCGACCTCCAGGCCGGGCGGCGGCGAGACGATCAGCCCCGGGTCCAACGAAGCGCGCTCTTGAACGGGATCGGGGAAATAGGTATTGGTGCAGCTCCAGTGCCCATGAATCAGCTCCACCCTTGCCTGAATGAGTTCCCGTTCTTGCTCGTCCATGTCGGAGTTCAGGATAAAGGGCTGTTCGTTAAACTTGTACCAGTAGTAGACGACCGTGCTGCCGTCGTCCAAATCCGCCGTGTAGGGGCCGGCAGTCGGGCCCGGGGTTTTCCATGCATCCACCACAGAATCGCTGTATGCATAATCGGGATGGAGCGGTGAAAAAATGGAATCTTGATCGGCGCCTGTAAAATCGTACAGCCCGCCATAGTCTTCCGCGGAATCGAGTTCCAGGAGACCGCTTTCCGCCGGCACTTCGCTTTCCGCGATGGCCACGGCATACGTATCCCCTGCCCGGAGGACATAGTATTCGGGAAGCTTCATCAATTCGGCGCCTTCGATTTTCTCGACCAGATCGCCGGAATACTCGAAGGCAATGGCGCTGGGATCCGCCGGGTCGGCAACCCTTTTCATAAAGGAGGTTTCACCCGATATGTATACTCCGTCAATCGAGGCGCTCAACGATCCGCTTGTCGCAGTGCGCGTATGGATCGCACCCGGCGCATCGAAATCCGTGGCGGCGGGATCGCCTCCGGCAAACCAGTCCGACATGTTGACCCACATGGTCGAATCCACATTCATCACCGTGCTTCCAAAGCGGCCGATGTTGTCCTCGTCGACGGGCATGGTCACCTGCAGGGCCCGGTAATAGATATCGCCCGTATCGGGGTCCGACCACTGCGCCCCTGCCGACTTGCTTGCCTCGCGTTGATAGGTTGAATTTTCCCTCAGCGTGCTGTTATCGAAGGTTGTTCCGCGGGTGTTTGAATTCCCCAGAGAATATTTCGCCCAATGATGGGGGGTGTGAAACGCCACTGGACCGCGAAAGTTTTCGGTATTGAAAAACAGCGTCCAGCAGTGATTTCCGGTTGGGATATCCTCCCCCTCCGTCGTGGTTTTGGGTTCGGTCAAGGGCAACGCATAATATCCGTAGCCAAACATTTTGTTGTTGGTGCCCGCGGCAAAGCCGATGCCATCAAAAGGAAAAAGCAGGCGATTGCTCAGCATCGCGGCCCCGTAACGCCCGGTGGTGTTCTCCCACTTGAGGGTGGAAGTGTTTGAATTGTTGAACCCGGGATTGCCCGAGCCGGGGCCGTTGCTGAAATTGCCGAATCCGCCGGAAACGCCCCCCATGGTAAACTTTTGCGGCGCCGTGGAATTCTTAAACCGTAGATAGCTCTTGTAGCCCGCACCGCCCTCCATGGTGTGGTAGCCCCACGTGTCGCGGTCGTAATCCGGATGCTCGCGGAGCGCGCTCGGCCAATACCAGGTGTGGAATAATCCGCTTTGGAAGGATTGGGCGGCCTCCGGCACAACGATCTGGTGAATATTGCAGTAGTGGAAACCGCCCCATTCGTGATCCTCGGGGGTGCTGGAGGTGGACAGGCCATAAAACATGTACCCCTTGAACCCGGCAGATTCCAACGCACCCTGTGCCGCCGTGCATAGCAAGGTTGCGAATATTAGGCCCACGAGTCCTCGATAGACGTTTTTCGCCGGCAGCACCCTCCGCTCCGCTCCAACAGGAGGGAAGGCCTTTGCGCCAAGTTTCACTAGCATCATCTCTTTAATTTTCATTCCTGCTCCCATATCCCAGTGCCCTGCGTCTGCGCCATTCACGTCCACCGGGACAGGCAACGTTTTCGCGACGATTCAGACCCATGTTCAGGCGCATCTTACCAAAAGACTTCATATTGAAAATGTCATAGTTTAAGGGGGCAGCCCACTGTCTCCGCACTTCAGGGCGACTACGCCTCAGAAAAAATCATTCTATTTAAAGACGTCCGCAACTGCTCTATCTGGAGATCGCCGCTTCCGGGGGTTCGTTACTCGACCGACTTAACGCGGTAGAAGGCGTTGGTTTGGTCCACGGCCCCGGTCAGCGAAACGAGCCCGTTGGCGCCGGTCACGTTGGTGACGGTTTGCCAGCTTCCGGCAACCAAATCGTCGGTGGTTTCGAGCGCATAGCTTTGCCCGGCTTCGCCGTACCAGCTGAAGCCCAGCGCCGAGCCCGACACCGTCATTCCGATGTCGCC